>CACZNZ010000420.1 GCA_902782625.1 uncultured Lachnospiraceae bacterium
ATCGAACTGCGGCACTTTCTGCTCGCCAAAGACAATATCCACGTTACATCTTTGCGCGATTCTTTGGGTATTCTCAAGAGCCTGTACCGCATAAGGGAACAAAGCCTTCATCTCTTCTTCTGATTTTAGATAATACTGACCGCCTTCATACCTCATACGATCGGTATCCGTCACAATCTTTCCTGTCTGAATGCATAAAAGCAGGTCGTGAGGCTGTGCATCCTCTGCCATGATATAATGCACATCGTTTGTCGCAACGAGGGGAATTCCCAGTTCCTTTGACATTCGAATCAGGCTGGTATTTACCTGGGTCTGTTCTCTGATTCCGTGATCCTGAAGCTCCAGAAAAAAGTTCCCTTCCCCAAAGATCTCCTGATATTTCCTCGCACTGGCAACCGCATTGTCATAATCATCTTTTATGATATAACTTGGAATCTCCCCGGCCAGGCAGGCGGAGAGTGCGATAATCCCCTCATGGTACTGTTTCAGAATTTCATCATCTACTCTGGGTTTATAGTAATACCCTTCCGTGAAACCCCGGGTCACAATTTTGACCAGATTATGATACCCCTCATTCGTCTCTGCCAGAAGCACCATATGATGATAACGGTTTTCTTCTCTTTTTGTCTCTTTATCAAAACGGGATCCCGGTGCCACATAAATCTCGCAGCCGAGGATTGGCTTAATTCCGACTTCTTTTGCTTTCTTATAAAAATCGATCACGCCGTACATGACGCCGTGATCGGTAATTGCCAGGCTGTCCATACCCAGCTCTTTTGCTCTTGGTAACAACTCAGAAATCTTGCCGGACCCGTCCAGCAGACTGTATTCTGTATGTACATGCAAATGTGTAAAAGCCATCCGTTTCCTCCCTGTTATTTATTCTCAGGTAAAGATGGGGTCAGGAACCCGTAGCTGTCCTGTGCCGTCAGATAATACATCGTCTCATTGCTTGCCTCAGGCTTCGGATGAACCTTCGCGTAGAATGAATATCCCACTCCTACAAGAAGACAGAGTAGAAGAAGATAAGCAACTCCCTTTGCAATATTATTCTTCCTTTTTTCTTTTGCGATAATCTGCTTTCTGTTTTTCTTATACTCTTTTCTTGCATCGACTTTTGCCTGACTCATAATTGCTTCCCAACCTTTCTATATATTAAGAATATTAAAATTATTTTTCAACTCTATCAGCCATTATAGCCGATTACATTACGATTCGCAAGTAAATGCGCTCCATTTCCTTGCACTTTACCTAATTAGTATGATATACTTTTATTAGAAAGAGGGAGGTGTTTCAAATGACAGAACGTCAGTCGAAGCTCATTAAGCTGGTGAATCAATACCATAAAATAGAAGTAAGTAAACTCTCAGAAATCCTTGGTGTATCTCAGGTAACGATAAGAAAGGATCTTGATCATCTCGAAAGTGAAGGACTGCTCTCCAGAGAACACGGCTATGCCCTGATCAAGAATGCCAACGATATCAATACCCGTCTGACGATCAATTATGAGAAAAAACTCAATATCGCAACCAAGGCCTGCGAGATGATTGAGAATGGAGAAACCGTCATGCTAGAATCCGGTTCCACCTGCGCTCTTTTGGCTGAACAGCTTGCAAAGCAGAAAAAGGATGTCACGATCATTACCAATTCGGCCTATATCGCCATCCGAATCAGGGATCTCCCCATCCGGAAAGTGATCCTGCTTGGAGGAGAATACCAGAAAGAATACCAGGGCATGGTCGGTCCTCTTGTCAGAAAATGTGCAAGGGAATTCTATGTGGACAAATTTTTCGTAGGAACTGATGGCTTTATTCCCGATGCCGGATTTACCTGTGATGATCTGATGCGTGTTGAAACGATGGAATACATGGCCAAATCAGCCAACCGTATGATCATCCTCGCAGATTCCTCCAAATTTAAGCACCAGGGTGTCGTTATTCAGACCACTTTTGATGAGATTGACACGATCTGTACGGACTCCGAAATCCCCCAATCTGCCCTCGATATCCTGAAATCTCACCAAATTAACGTAGAAATTGTGTAGTGCTGCTCTAGGATGTAGTGAATATTCCTACTTTTTCAACACCATATATATGAATTTTGTGTGAATTTCCTTCTTGATTTTTTCGATTTTGATGTGTAAGATAAAGCTAACATCTTACAGGGACAGACATACAGAAGCTAAGTACGCAAGGAGGATTATATGACGACGCGCAAAATTTGCATTGATTCCATGGAGAAAATCCAGCAATTCGTCCATATTATGAACGGATTTCATGGCCGGTTCGATCTGGTTGCCGGTGCAAGCGCGGTGAATGCCAAAAGTATTATGGGCGTTTTCAGTCTTGATATCTCCCGGCCCATTGCCCTGTACATTTACAATGATGAAACAGCCGAAACTGTAACAAAAGCAATTTCCTCTTTCGAGATTTAATCATAAAGCATGATAAAGCCACTCTTTCCGTGACCGGTCAGAGTGGCCTTTTTATTATCTGACTTTTTTCAGTGTCATTGAATAGCTGTTTGAACCAGATGTGATTTTCTTTTTTGCAAGATCTACCTGCGAGAAAATGGTAATGAAATGATAGTTTGTCGGATGGCTGATCCACTCATCACCCCGGAATACAACCTCTCCGGTTTTATTGTCGAAACTTCCTCTTAAAGTATAGGCTCCTGTCGGAACGGATGGATTGCTGGGTATCGCATAGAAATTAAAGACTCCTGCTGTCAGGTAGCCGTCAACCGTTGTTTCCTTTACAGTGATCGTGACTCCTGTCCTGCCTTGACTAGCTGTGTATCTTCCTTCCCAGGTCCCGATCAGTTTGATCTTACTGATTCTTGCTTTGGAATATTTGACAGAACGTAGTTTCCAAAACGGTCCGATCCGACGATATTTCATCGTTACATTGGCTTTTACCACTGCTACTGTTCTGTCGATATACACAACCCCTTTTACCGTCTGTGTTTTTGCAGCTTTATTATACTGCTTTTTCTTAATTTTAACCTTTTTTACTTCAGACGGGGAAAAAGCGAATCTCTGCGTTCTCTCCCCCGTTCTCACGCGGATGGAATGTCTGGACATCTGCCTGACCATCTTCTTCTTTGAAACCGGAAGTCCAGGTGCAGCATGAGTCTGCACACTCCCTATAATCACCATTAGACACATAACCGCCAGTGCGGCAAAACATTTCTTATATCTTTTCATACTGATATCCTCCCTTTCCCCATATTATGTAATGTTTGTTTGTGATGTCATTATATCAAAGGGAGATAATGCCGCTGTAAAGGAAAAGTTACATGGGATTATCTGCGCTTATCTGCTGATCGTCTCTGGTTCCGGATACTCTTCGCCGAAGGTTTCTACTGTAACTTTTTTCATCACCTGTTTATGATAAGGTGAATCACGGAATGTCTTTGTTTTCGCTATACGGTCAACGACATCCATCCCTTCGGTCACTTTACCGAATGCAGCATAGTCTCCGTC
>CACZNZ010000421.1 GCA_902782625.1 uncultured Lachnospiraceae bacterium
AGGTACAGTTCATATACCTTGCAGGGAACATCGCTAATTTTCAATCCTCTTGAAGAAAGCAATTTCAAAGCCATGGACAGCCGTACGATTTATGTCGGTGTTACTAGCCCGACAGGACCCAAAGATATCTCAACAGCCACGATTTCCGGTGTGACTTACATGAAATACACGGGGAATGCTATCACGCAGTCGCCGATTGTGAATCTGGATGGAAAGACATTGGCAAACAACATCGACTATTATCTGACGTATACGAATAACGTTGAAGTCGGCACAGCGACAATGACCATCAGAGGCAAAGGGAATTATACAGGGAAAATTTCGAAAACTTTTAGTATTTTCGATAGAAAAGATTATGCGATACAATCTTTGGCTGATCAGATCAACTTCCTTGAATCAGAGGGAATCAGCCAGTATCCTTCCACAGACAGAACTGCCATACAAAATGCGATTGACGCTGCGAAGGTGATGCTCCAGAATGCAGATACGTCTGCTGAAACCTTGGAAAATGCGCTGACATCCCTTAATAATTTGGTGACGACGGCACAGAAACACCTCGTGGAACAGCAGCAGGAGACTGCTAAAAAGAAACAACAGATGGAGGATGCCAGGAAAGCCGCTGAAGCTATGCCTTCCGCTAAAGCCGTTGAAAAGAGCATCCTGAAAAAGAAGAACGATTCGGATCTTACGGGTTCTTCCTTTGCTCCGCTACAGGTAAAGAGCACGAAACAGACAAAGTCCTCCGTAACCCTGAAATGGAAAGCCATATCCGGCGCTTCTGGCTATGTAATTTATGGCAGCAAGTGCGGAAAATCCAACAGAATCAAGAAAATTGCTACAGTTAAGAGAACATCCTACATACAGAAGAAGCTTAAGAAGGGCACCTACTATAAATATATCGTTGTCGCCCAGAAATCGACGGCCGTCGGTATCAAGGCTGCTTCGATATCCAAGATGATCTATGTCGCGACAAAGGGCGGTAAAGTCAGCAATGTAAAGAAGATTACCGTCAAGATCAAAAAGAATGGAAAATGGAAGAAAGCTGGCAAGGTCACCACGAAAAAAGGTAAGATCGTTAAATTGAAAGGTATCCAGACTCCCGCGTCGAAGAAACTCAAGGTTAAGAAGTATACCGGGCTGCGCTTCGAATCGTCCGGGCCGAAGATTGCCACAGTCAACAGCAAGGGCGCTATCAAGGGTAAAGCCAAAGGTACCTGCTACGTATTTGTTTATGCCCAGAACGGTGTTAGCAAGAAAATCAAAGTCACTGTAAAGTGATATTGGCAATCATACACAAAAAATCCTGAAGCACTCCGAAAAGGAGGCTTCAGGCTTTCGCTTTTTTCTGCTTTTGATCAACTGCAATTTCTGCTCCAAAGAATAGCGGTGACAGCTTGGAGAATTATCCATTCAGAAGCTTTTGTTTTAATTCATTTTCAAGTTCTGCAAGACGACCTTCTGCTTCAATACGCTTCTGACGACCTTCACGCTGAATCTTCAGTACCTCGTCGATGGTTGTGATCAGCGATTCATTGGTTGTGATCAGTGTCTCCATATCCACAATACCACGTTCGCTTTCTTTAGCTGTTTCCACAGTCGCCATCTTCAGACGCTGGGCATTTTTCTGAAGCAGCTCATTCGTCAGATCGGTCACTTTCCGCTGGGCTTCAGCAGCTCTTCTGGAATGCTCTATACCCAGAGCAATGACCATCTGGCTCTTCCACAGAGGAATCGTATTCGTCAGTGTCGTCTGAATCTTTTCTGACATGGTGATGTCACTGGCCTGGATCATACGAATCTGTGGAGCCATCTGCAGGGAGACCATTCTGGTCAGTTCCAGATCATGGATCTTTTTCTCGAATCTGGAGATCATATTGTTCATATCGTTGACTTCCTGGGCGTCTTCCGCAAGGCCTGAAGCAGCAGCTTTCTGCTGCAGAGCAGGAAGATCCTCTTCACGTGCCATGCGTAGTTTTTTCTTCCCGGCAAGAATGTACATATTCAATTCTTTGAAATAGACTTTGTTCAGTTCATACAGTTGATCGAGAAGAGCGCTGTCTTTCATCAACTGTATCTGATGGCCTTCCAGAGCCTTGGAGATTTTGCTGATATTGGCTTCTGCCTTATCATAGCGCAGTTTCACTGCCTCTGCTTTGGCAGCCTTTTTCTTGAAAAAACCACCGATGCCTTTGGCTTCTTCTTCGTCAAAATGTTTCAGTTCTGATACGACGCCTCCTAAAAGGTCGCCGATCTCTCCTAAATCTTTTGTCTTAACCTTCTCCAGAGTACCTTCGGAAAAATCCGCCATCTTATGTTGTATGCCGGAACCGTACTGCAGGATAGAAGCAGAGTCATCAAGCTTGATTTGATTCACAAAAGAATCAACCTGTTGTTTCTCCTCTTCAGATAAATATCTTTCTTCCTGATAGACAGCGGGAGCCGGCTCTTCTTCTTTCAGCGCAAAAATGTCAGTATCAGTTTGCTCGAAAGGGTCCAGTGTCAGGGTAGGTTTCATCATTTTATCCATATCACTCATTAGTAACACTCCTTATCGTTTTAATGGGGATTCCGTCAGTCCGTCCTGGGCAAGCATTGTGCGCAGCACCTGGATATCAGCGGAAACATCTATCAGTTCATCCTGGAAAAGTTCATCAAACATGGTCTCTAAGGCTTCATTGATGGTGTCCATGGATGTTTCGATTTCGTTTTTTGTTTTGGTTATCGTCTCGCCTTGAATAGGCTGATCCTCCAGGTCGTCATAGACGGTCAGGAGGCCGATAATTGTTGGTATATAGTAACTGATCAGTCTGTCGGCAGAACGGAGTTTTTCCGGATGCTGTCTGATACAGACAAAAATCCGGCTGATGGAAAGCTCCAGTCGATCAAGTTTTTTAAGCATCTCAGGATTGGAAATGCTTTGGCAAAACCCTCGCAGTCTGTTCAGAGAAGTCTCGGCTTCTATCGTAAAGCGATGGAATTCTTTTTCTTCTTCTGACGCATTGGCCCAGCGTTCTTCTTCCGTTTTTTTCAGTGCCTCTTCCTGCTCGCGGATTTTCTGGGATTCTTTGGCTGCTTCATACTGCTCAATGGCTTCGGTAGTAAGCAGGAGACAGGTCTCCTCATCATCGATCCTGATCCCCGGGAGGCTTCCGCTGTCATGAAGATAGCGAATGTCTTCTCTGATCTGTTTGACAGGAAAACCAAGCTGTTTGTGAAGATCCTCATACATTAGATAGGACCTGCCCTTAAACCATGCAAAATATTCTTTGAATCTCTGATATTTTTTTCTGTCTTTCAATCCCTTGCGCAGCAGTAAAATGCTGCCTGCAGTAAAGGGAAGCATCATACAGCCAAATGCAAGAAATGTAGCTCCGGCTAACCCCGTACCCAGGCTCACAGCTGAGATCAGAAGAGAAGATGAAAGCGTTCCGAAGATGCCTGTTCCAACTGTTCCGACTGCAATCTGAAGAGGAACCCGGTAGGTCCCGGGCAATGCGGTGCCTGCCGGCAGAAGATTTCGGACTGCCCGCGTATATTTATTATTATAGTGATAATCAATGTTCATAGCTTTGCACCTCTTCGCAAGATAATATGCTCCTTGTACTATATCACAGTTTATACATTTGAGCCATAGTAGAAAAGAGAGGAGAGTTTCCTGACTTTTTCTTTATGTAAATTAAAAAGACCTGCATCCTCATGGGTTACAGGTCCTTGCGAGTCAGGAGTCTTCCTTCTCTTTCTGTTCAGGAAATTCAAGGGTTTTCAGAATCTCTTTAAAAACAGTTTGATAATCAGCATCATCGTATTGAGACAATATCATGGTATAGATTGTATCCTCTACATCGATGGATACCGCTTGTCCGCGAATTCTTTCATCGCCATTAGGTGAGTGGAAGGTAAATCGGATGGCATAATAATCCTGAAGAGTATAAAGGCCCTTGTCTTCAATCACGAATTCATCTGTTTTTTCACGAAGATGTTCGATCCAGTCATTAATCGTATCTCGCGAAAACTCTGTCTTTTTATCTTTTTCGAAGAATACACGAAAGATTCCCTGATCAGGATAATAGTAAATATCGTCTTCTTTTGACAGGTCACTGGCATAGGACCAGTCTGTAGGAATACCGTATTTCATATCTTTGAGATGATAACGATTCCAGGTTAATTCCTCTGACTGTGTATCCATATTCTCCATAGCCAGGGGCTCCGGAACAGAAGATTCTGTCATTTCAGCTGCTGGCTGACTATGCCTATTTTTTTCACTTAACAGAAATATTACACATACGATGAGTGCAAATGTAGCTGCCAATAGTCCGAAGAAGACGGATAGTCTTCTGGCTCTCGATGTTTTTTTCATAAAATCGTGATTCCTCTTTCAGCAGCCTGATCATAAATTTCATCTGGCCAGACGGAAACCTGGATTTCTCCAATATGAGCCTTGCGAAGATAGAACATACAGATACGGGACTGACCGATTCCGCCACCGATCGTCTGGGGGAGTTTTCCTTCCAGAAGTGCTTTCTGGAATGGAAGAGAGGCTCTTTCTTCACAGCCGGCTTTTTTCAGCTGTTCCCTCAATGCAGCAGCGTCTACACGGATACCCATGGAAGAAAGTTCTAATGCGATGTCGAGAACAGGATAATAGACGAGGATATCACCGTTTAAGCTCCAGTCATCATAATCCGGTGCCCGTCCATCGTGCTTTTCTCCGTCGGAAAGAACGTCCCCGATCTGCATTAGGAATACAGCGCCGTATTCTTTGACTGCCGCATATTCTCGATCTTTGGCATTCATTCCGGGATAGCGGTCAATCAGATCCTGAGAAGTGAGAAAAGTAATCTCTTCCGGCAGGAAACATTCAATATAATCATATTTGTTTGCCATATATTTTTCTGTAACACGAAGAGCTTCGTAGATGGATTTTACAACAGAACGAAGTGTTTCTTCGTTACGGTCTTTGGGAGAAATAATCTTTTCCCAATCCCACTGGTCTACATAGACAGAGTGAATATTGTCAGTCTCTTCATCCCGACGAATCGCATTCATATCGGTATAAAGACCTTCTCCCTCTTCAAACCCATAACGTTTCAGAGCAAGTCTTTTCCATTTTGCCAAAGAGTGGACAATCTCAAACGGAGAATCATTCTGTTCTTTAACGCCGAAACTTACTGGGCGTTCAACACCATTGAGATTATCGTTCAATCCGGAATCAGGAGATACGAACAGAGGCGCTGATACACGCTTTAGATTAAGCTCTGCTGCCAGTTCTCTCTGAAAGAAATCCTTGACCTGTTTGATAGCTACCTGCGTCTCTTTCAGATTCAGTGCAGGTTTGTAATCATCCGGGATAGTGAGCTGACTCATAATCACTCCTCCATTTCTAATTTATAATTCACAGTTGTTGACAGTTCTCGGGAATGGGATGACATCTCTGATGTTACTCATACCGGTAAGGTACATGACGCAGCGTTCAAATCCAAGTCCGAATCCGCTGTGTCTTGCAGAACCGTATTTGCGCAGATCCAGATAGAAATCATAGTCCTCTTTATGAAGTCCCAGCTCTTCCATACGCTTCGTGAGGATATCGACATCATCTTCACGCTGGCTGCCGCCGATGATCTCGCCGATTCCGGGAACCAGGCAGTCCATAGCCGCAACGGTCTTGCCGTCTTCATTCAATTTCATATAGAAGGCCTTGATTTCCTTGGGATAGTCCGTGACGAAAACAGGGCGCTTGAACTCTTTCTCAGTCAGGTAACGCTCATGCTCGGTCTGCAGGTCACAGCCCCAGGATACCTTGTAATCAAACTCGTCGTTGTGTTTCTCGAGGATCTTGACAGCCTCGGTGTAGGTCACATGGCCGAAGTCGGAGTTGAGCACGTGGTTGAGGCGGTCCAGGAGGCCCTTGTCGATGAACTGGTTGAAGAAGTTCATCTCTTCAGGGGCGTTCTCCAGCACATAGCGGATGATATATTTGAGCATATCTTCAGCCAGCTGCAT
>CACZNZ010000422.1 GCA_902782625.1 uncultured Lachnospiraceae bacterium
ACCAGAACGATACAAGCAGAACGGTAACCCTTGTAAGTGATAAAGCCGATGCTACTCCTATTGACGTTGTTTATGACAATTCATTAGGTAAATATAGCTTCTCAAACACAAAAGGTTCGACAGGAGGATATCTGTGTCAATTTAACACTGACTACTTTGGTGTTACGGGATCTTCGGCAGATAATTCAGATGCATGGATGGAACTTCGGAACCCTCAAAACTATACTGAACCAGGTTTTGTATCTCCATGGGATGTGTTGGGAGACAATATCAAGATCAAACTTTTCGATTATACTGGTAAGGTAAATGGACGTGATATCGATGATGTATGGGCATCAGGGATGGGATGCCCATCAGCACAGAACTATCGAGATGGCGATGGTGTAAACAAAGGAAGGACACTGCTATTAACCGGAAGTGGCCGGGAAGATGAGAATGATCCTTACAATTATTACACTGGTACAGGCACAAGTAATCCTCCTTTAGCTGCAGTTATGCAAGGGATTGTACATAATCATCTGGGTGAAGATGGCTATCCTGAATTGACTAAGACTGTTGGCAGCAAAGGAGCGAGCCTGGGGTATCTGTTTGGTGCCGGAGGACAGGAAGGAGTTACTGCATATACTGGTAGTGGCGGAAATGGACTTGCGGGTCTGCTTCGCAAAGATGAAAACGGGTACTATTACTACTCCAGTGAGCAAAACTTTGCAACCCTGGAAGGGAATGAGATCAAACTTTATAGTGAGTCTTATGATAAGGATAGTCCAAGTGAAAATGCACAAAAAATTGGGTTTTTCCCATTTGATTCTTGGAAAAAAGGCCAGACTAAAGCTGGTGAGGAAAAAGGACTGAATGGTTCACCCTACAATCACCAGTTTGGCATGACAATGGAAGCAACATTTGTCCTGCCACCAGATGGGAAATTGCCTAATGGGGATGATATGGTGTTCAACTTCTCCGGCGATGATGATGTTTGGGTGTTTATAGACGATGTACTTGTACTAGACTTGGGTGGTGTACATCAGCCTCTTAGCGGAAAAATCAATTTTGCAGGAGAAGGCTATTCAAGAGTGACTGACGCTTCTGTTCAGACCATATCTGGTCAGACGACAGTAGGAAACGGAAAGACTCTTGCCGAACTTTTCGAAGCCGCAGATGAAGAATATGACGATTCTCCATATTCTAGCCATACAATTAAATTCTTCTATCTGGAGCGTGGTGGATGTGATTCTAACTGTACTCTTTCATTCAACCTGCTTATGTATAAGACACTTACAGTTGCTAAAGAGCTGGAAGGTCTTACCGATGAAGAACGAGCAAAATATGCCGATAATGAGTTTACTTGTGACATTTTCGTAAACGGTGAGCGCTATAACGGTAGTGATACGATTCGTTATGATGCTGCAGGTAGTGTGATTGAAGAAGGATTTGAAATAGTAGACGGTAAAGTTAATCTGAAACCTGGAGAGAGGGTCAGAATCATAGGACTTAATCCTAGTGATACTTTTTATGCTGCGGAGGAGAATGGTCTGAGTATGAGAGAGTTCTATCCGCCGAGAGCAGAACGATTCTACCAGGATAACAATAAACAGCAGCATGAGGAGGAAGTGGATTTAACAGAAGAACAACAGAATGGAGAGATTTCTGATTGGAAGACACAGACGTATCCGGTTGAAAATCTGGAAGAATTGATGTTTACCAATACTCTTCGTGAGAAAAATCTCGATGTTGAGAAAACATGGAGTGATGGAGCGGATAAGCATACCGGTGATGATGTTAAATTCAAAGTCAAAGCGAAAGTAAAAATTGATGATAAAGAATACGATTATACTGATAAGATAACTGCTCTATATTCGGATAGCACTTTCAGTAATCAGAAAATCCAGGATGTTCTTGGTCAAACATACACACTGAATGCTGCAAAAGGGTGGAAAGCGCAGCTTGAACATCTCCCGGCTGTGAATAATATTCAGCAGGAAATCTTCTATGAGATAGTCGAAGTTCAGACAGCTGATGGATATGTATCAAATGTAACGGGCGTAGATTCTCATAATATAGAT
>CACZNZ010000423.1 GCA_902782625.1 uncultured Lachnospiraceae bacterium
CGATAGCGAAAGGACAAGAGATTCAAGGAGGGAGCCTTTTCACGTTTGATTGACACAAATAAGGCATCTTGATACAATGAATATAACAGAATTCGAGAAGATTCGGAAACAAGTGAGCAACAAAAAAGAGGAGGGATTATACAATGTTGAAGGGAGCAAGGAACAGGAGACCGTGGTGCAGGCGGATCACTGCTGTCTTGTTGGCGATCATGCTTGCCGGTGGAATGATTCCGCAGACTGCATTTGTGGCTAAGGCGGCTAAGGCGCCAAAGGCATCTTTGAAGAGCGGTTTTGATGAGATTGTGGAACAGTCCAAAGAAGATGATGATACATTTGCAGCGGAAGATGGTTACAGGCTTCAAAAAGGAGGCTGGTCTAATCCGGTTTGTTATGATCTGCGAAATGACAGAGGCGCGAACTATGTGACACCGGTCAGGGTTCAGTCGCCTTTCGGATCCTGCTGGGGGTTTGGTGCCATTGCGGCAGCAGAATCCAGCATCATAAGTTCCGGACTGGCAGCTGCCGACGGATTGACCAACCGGACTTTGGACCTGTCTGAGAAGCAGATTGCCTGGTTTACCGCAACAGCCATCGCTGATACGTCCAATCCTCAGTATGGAGAAGGCACAGTATTCAGGAATCAGGCAGATGCCGATAACCGGATGAATGCCGGTGGTTTTATCACTTATGCCACCAATCTCTTTGCTTCCGGTGCAGGGCCCATTGCGGAAAGCACTACGACAGAGGATGGGGTGGACCACAAACTATATGCGTATAAAGGCCTTAACGGTAAGGCCACGGCCCAGCTGGTATCCTGGATTGATGACGAAGGAAATGAGAAGACAGGTGTTCGTAAGACTCATTACAGTGAAAATGATGACTGGTCTATGCCGGAGAAATACCGGTTCGGTCAGGACTACCGGATCAAAGAATCCTATCTTCTGCCCCGGCCTATAACACTGAATAAGGGTGGCAATCCTCGGGTGGAGTACCATCCTGAGGCCACGGAGGCCATCAAGGAGCAGCTGAGCAGAAACCATCGTGCGGTAGCTGTCTCAATCTACGCAGACCATTCCAATCCGGCTGACCTGTTGGATGGTGGTGCTGACGGAACTTACATGAGTGATAACTGGGCCCAGTATGTCGATGATGATGATTTTGTCACCCATGTCGTCACTATTGTGGGCTACGATGACAATTATCCCAAAAAGAACTTTAGAGAAGACAATCAGCCTCCGAAAGATGGGGCATGGCTGGTTAAAAACAGCTGGGGTTCCGATCTGGAAGATTTCCCAAACAACGGATACTCCCACTGGGGGCTGCTGGAAGGTCAGGATAAGCCCGGCAGCAACTATCAGGCAACCTCCAAAAAACATACCGGTTATTTCTGGCTCTCCTATTACGATGTATCCATGCAAGCCCCGGAAGCCTACAGCTTTGATGTGTCAGATAAAGAATATATCATTAACCAGCACGATTTAATGCCCCTGGATGATTATGAGGAATATGCTACGGAGGCAGAAAATAAAACTGCCAATGTATTTACGGCCGAAGAGAATGAGAAGCTGACGGATGTTTCCATCTTTACAGCCACACCGGGCACTAAGGCAGTCTGGCAGCTGTACCTGTTAAATGATGATCCTGAGGGACCGGAGGATGGGGTATGCCTGATTTCTTCTCAGGAAAAAACCTACACCTACGGCGGCTACCATCGGGAGACCATTCCAGACGATCAGCAGGTCATCATTCCCAAAGGACACAAGTATTCTGTGGTGGTGACGGAAATGACTCCTGGCAATAAATACAGTGTATCCTTCGGAACCCAGGTTGCATATGACAAAGATCCCCGGTATCCATATTGGTATAAATCCGTGATCAATAAAGGAGAAAGTTATTTTTATATCGATGGCGGCTGGAATGATCTTTCCGACCAGAAGATCCAGAATATATTCCTTGGTGAAGAAAATGAAGGTAAACTCTGTATGGATAATTTCCCCATCAAGGTATACAGCCTGCCCAGTAATGTCCAACAGTCCCCGCCTCAAGTAAGGAAGGGTGGACGTCTGGTGAAATCCCTTACCCTGTTCCCATGGGAGAAGGATATCAAGCTCGATGCTGAATTCGAAGCGGTAGACGGTACAGATCCCAGCGGATGTACCGTCAAATCCTGGAAATCTTCGGATGAAGGGATCTTTACCATAGAGGAAAGCCAGGACCGATTTAATGCAAAGATCACAGCAGTCAAGCCTGGCACGGCAACCCTGATTCTTGATGCCGGAAATGATGGAATCCGACTGGTAAAAGTCACTGTCAAACAGTATGAAATTGAATTTGCAAATATCAGTGAGAAACTGGAGGAATACACATACACCGGAAAACCCATCGAACCAAAGCTTATCGAGGTAAGAAGCCAGACAAACGTAGAGGATGTCTTTAACTATGATCTGGTAGAAGGAAAAGACTATCAATTACAATATATTGATAATATCAAATGCGGTAAAGGAGGGGTGGATGTCGTTGGAATCGGGAACTATGGAGGTTTCTTATCCCATAATGTCGAAATCATGAATCTGGCCTTCGTGATTGTACCGCCCAAGGCAAAGATTACCAAAGTAACGCCGGACAAAGACAGAATTACCGTTGCATTTGATTCGATGGAATCCATAGGCGTGTCAGGATATGTACTGACCTGCAAGGAATCCGGCACCGCCAATACAAAGACCATGAAGCTTGCGGCCTCCGCATCTTCTGCTGTCGTTGACGGACTTACAGCCGAAAAGACCTATGAAATCAGTATGAAAGCTTATGTGACCACCTTTGATAAGGATGCGATTTATGATCCGGAATTTAATGTCTATGAAGAAGGAAATGTGGACCATTTCGGTAAGGAAAGTGACGTGGTCACCGTCAAGCTCTCCGAAGACACACCGGCTGCTCCGGTTGCCCCGGCATTAGATACCGCCGCAGAAAAGAAGATCGCGGCCATCAAGAATGATGGTGATCTGGCAGGATCCACCTTTAGTGCCATGAAGTTCCGATCTGTAAAACAGACCAAAAACTCTATCCGCCTCAACTGGACCAAAGCCAAGGGAGCCACAGGTTATATCATCTACGGTAACCGCTGCGGCACCAAATACAAGTTCAAGAAGCTGGCAGAGCTTGACGGAACCAAGAAAACCTGGACTTACAAGAAACTCAAAAAAGGAACCTATTACAAGTTCCTCATCGTAGCCACCAAGGTTTCAGGCGACAAGAAAAAAGTAATCGCTTCTGCCAAAACCATTCATGTGGCCACGGCCGGCGGCAAGAAAGGCAACTACAAGAGCGTGAAGCTCTCCAAAACAAAACTGACGCTCAAGAAAGGCAAGACCTACACCAAGCTGAAGGCCACCGCCGTCGCCGCCAGCAAAACGAAAAAACCAAAAATCCATAAAAAGGTCAGATTCGAAACTTCCAATAAGGCCATCGCTACCGTGACGGCCGCCGGCAAGATTCGAGCAAAGAAGAAAGGAACCTGTTACATCTACACCTACACCCAAAACGGCGTCTACAAGAGACTGAAACTGACCGTGAAATAAAAATAACGCTGAAGGAGTCCTGTTCACTTAAGAACAGGACTCCTTCAGCATTTTTTGTGAAAAGTACCCTTCCGTTATTTGACCTGCACTTTGAAGGCCACTTTTTTCCAGGCAGATGCCTTGTAATTCGTATTTCCTGCCGCTCTAACTTTGACTTTCACCCTGTAAATGCCTTTTTTCAGACCTTTTTTCACAATAACATTTCCAGTCTTTGCATTTATCTTGAAGTATTTCTTGAAACTACTCTTGTTTACACTGACAAACTTATAGAACAACTTACCTTGGGCTTTGCTGACCTTGATCGCCTTGGCGCGTTTGATAGTCTGCGTTTTTTTCTTCAGCTTTCTGTACTTGACTGTTGCAACCCTGGGTTTTACCTTCATGGGATTAGGAGCCTTGCCGATTGTATAGACAGCCTTGGCCGTTCCAGTGTATCTGCCTTTTCCGGTTATGGTCACAGTGTATGTGCCCGCGTTCCTGGATGAAGCATTCGACCAGTCTTCTGTATAATCCGTTCCGGCTATCAATGCGAGTCCTTTGATGGTTTTGATGACAGGTTTCTGGATCTTGCCGTTGTAGGTGAATGCTGTCTCAGAGAGAACGACGTTAGCCTTTTCGATACTGACCTTCTTTGCCGGATTATCATTCACCGAGTTATCGTTCACAGAGTTGTCATCGTCAGGGTTATCATTCACTGAAATATCTTTCGTGGAGATCACGACATCTTCATCCGGCATCACGAGAGTATAATTTGTTCCACTGCCGGTGAGCTCGCCGGCATTAGACACATATTCCTTTCTCAGTGTCGATACATCCGGCATCGTCAAATCGATCACATCGTCTTTTCCGGCATAGAACACATTTTTGTATTCCAGTACATCATCATATATCACAATTTTGGTGAGAGTATAGTATGTACAGTTGCCAAAGTCGATATTTATGCCGGAATCTGCTTTGATGCTGTGAGCTTTCTTGCCTTGGGCAGTTCCGATTTCTTTAGTATACAGACAGTAGTAAAGCTCGGCGGTACCACCGCCGTTGTAATAGAAAGTCCCTCCAGATATAGTTGAGTCGCTTTTTGGATCGAAAATGCTGTCATAGATATGCAGTCCACTGTTTCCCCAAGCCACGAAGCCGCCACTTTGATCGGATCCATTGATCTGTCCGTCGAATACGCAGGCAGAAATAGTGAGTTCATCTCCTGCGCCGATACAAAAACCGGCTATGTACTTGCTGCCTGAGATTGTAACACTGACTTTACAGTTGGTGACTGTGCTGGAACCGCTGTTCTCGCCAATCAGACCTGAGGCACGCTGATTGCTGCCCGTGATGGTGCCTGTCACATGCAGATTACGAATATCTGCTCCATCTATGTACCTGAAAGGAGCTGTCCCTTCAGAAAAGCCTATAGCGTTGAATTCCAAAATATGACCTGCGCCGTCGAAGCTGCCTTTGAATGGATTGTCTGCGGTTCCTAACATCTGATCAACTACGATATCTTCTCCAAGACTGAAATATCTGTTCAGTGTGCTTTTACCTTCTGCCACGTATTCCGTCAAATAATTCCAGGACATCTTATCGGATATAACAAAAGGATCTTTTTTGGTTCCGCTTCCAGACCAGCCACTGGTATCATACATGGATTCCTTGATCTCAATCAACTCTGATGAATAATCCGTTCCGTTTCCGTTGCATTTTTCATTAAAAACGAAAAGTTTGTCACCATCCTCGGGATTCCATATGTCCGCACCATGGATAGAAACCGTATCTGAGGTATGAGAGACCTGACCAAGCTTGCCGTAATATATAATCGTACCGGAGCTGTCAGTGACTATTGCCGATATATATTCGTTTTGACCACTAATAGCATTTCTGTAACAAATGTTCAAATCATTCCCGTTCGGTTTTACAATTTCAATGGTAAAATCCCTTCGGGAACTATCAGGCAAAGTCAGTTTCCATGAATTACCTTCAGTCGCACCTACTGCTTCAAGTGTACCCACATTGGTGGACTTACCGCCTTGGGCAGCTGATGTGAAAATAACAGAGTTAAGATCTAAGTAAAAAGCAGGACGAACCCCATAAGGCTCCCCTTCATTACCGTGAGCAAAGAAACCACTATAGTTGACCCAGCCATTGCCGGCAACTCCTCCTACATAGTAATTTACACCGCCCGGTGAACGCAGCCACCAATATGTGATTGCCGAGGTGGAATTAGCAGGATCCACCACACGCAGATTCTCTTGTAATTCCAGAGCTTCCTTGGCGGAAAGAGGCCACAAAAGGGTATCGGTCAGGTCTTCATCTCCCCCTATGCAATCTGTTTTCTCCCATTGATATGTGCCATGAACCAGTGTCCTGGTCTTAATCGCTTCCCGTTCAGCTTTTGAGAAACTGTCAAGGACACCTGGCACACGGTCTCCCTCTTCTGTATAGTATCCTTCAATCTTTTTACGCAGCAAACTGTTTGCGTAAAAGTTGCTGTTCTCGTTATTGCTCTCATAGAAATGAGTATAATCCAGAATATCCGCTGACAACAGTGTTGCTGCTCCGTTTATGCTTGCAACGCCGTTCTCCTGACCATCGTACCCGACTACACGCCAGGGTTGATCAGCATACCATACTGTTGGAGCTTCTGACGTATTATGATTATGACAGATCACAGATGTGCCAAATTGCATAGAGGGTTGTTCATTTGCTGCAAATGCCGGTACAGCCGTCTGCGGCATCAATCCAAGCACCATCAATATGGATCCTATTATTACTATAACAATTGATAGCTTCTTCATACGTATCTCCTTTCTTTTTTTTGGCCTATCGGTTGTGATTATTGTACCATAGTATAGAGATAATTGTTCATTATTTTAAGAAGAATAAATAATCTTCAATATGGACAATATCAGTCCAAGGTGATTTGCTATAATAAAAGCAGTATTATCGGTTATCCACTAGCATATAAAAGTTGAGGAAAAAGAATGGATAGAAAAGCGCA
>CACZNZ010000424.1 GCA_902782625.1 uncultured Lachnospiraceae bacterium
ATGAAAAGGAGGAAAAATGAGTAACGTTAACGAAACAAAGATTTCTAATGCGGTCAAGTGCAGCAACGGTACCTTCGTCGGCAAGGAGACAGGCGAACTGATTATCTGGAAGGGCATCCCCTACGCAACGCAGCCGGTGGGGAAGCTTCGCTGGAAAAAGGCACTTCCTGCAGCAGACGATGACGGCGTTTACGATGCGACAAAGCCCGGCCCTGTTCCCATCGGACCTGTGAACGACACGAATGGAACGGCGGAGTTCGGCGAGGACTGCCTCGTGCTGAACATATATTGCAATACAAGCTGCACTGACAGTAAGAAGCCGGTCATGGTGTGGATTCACGGCGGCGGATTCTGCGCAGAATCCCAGGCGTCGCCCGTCTATGACCTTACAGGCTTTGCAAAACAGTGCCCCGACATATTGTTCGTGTCAATTGACTACCGGCTGGGCTTCCTGGGATTCATGAACTTCGAGCGGGTTCCGGGCGGAGAGAACTTCAAGGAGGCAGGTAATCTCGGTCTGCTCGACCAGCTCGAGTCTCTCAGGTGGATACAGAAGAACATAGCCGGGTTCGGAGGTGATCCGGACAACGTGACGATTTTCGGCGAATCAGCAGGCTCGGCAAGCGTCACCTTCCTTCCGCTCATCGACGGAAGCGAGGGACTCTTTAAGAGGATCATCGCCCAGAGCGCCAACATCGCTTACTGCGACACCATGGAGCACGGCATACATGTCACGCAGAACTTCCTGACAGCAACGGGCTGCCGGAACATGGACGAGTTGATGGAACTATCTACCGAGCAGCTTCTAGATGCCTATCTGAATGCTGGTGTCATTGATAAAAATTGTCTCCTCGGATTTGCCAACTTCCCGCTTCTCGACGGCGTCACGTTGCCTGAGGATCGGGCGGTCATGTATGAGATGTGGGGGGACGAGAAGAGAGCCAAGATCGATCTTATGATCGGTTCGAATCTGGACGAGATCAGGTACTTCGTTCCGTCTGAGGGCGGCGAGGAAGGCTTCACGGATACGCTCAGGTGGATCGCAAAGAGAGACCGCGCGCTGCTAAATGACCAAGAGAAGGCCATGTACGACGAATTCATGGCCACGCTCGCAAATGAAAGCGAAGGCAGAAGGCTGGAGCAGTACTGCAACGACATCAACTTCCGCGCAGGTAACACCAATATGGCCATCAGGCACTCAGCAGCCGGCGGCAACACCTATATGTACTTTATCAATAAACCGGTGATAACCCCCGAGCTTGGCGCGATACATTCGGTCGAGATCACATATCTGTTCGACACTTACACAGTGGATCCCATGGGAAACGAAAAGATCGTTGGAACCGACGAGTGTGAATTCCGCCACGTCGCTAAGGAAATGTGGACCAATTTTGCACGGACGGGAAACCCTTCCACCGACCAATATGAGTGGAAGAAGTTCTCAGGAGATGACCGCCAGACGATGGTTTTCGACGATGCCATCGGCATGCAGAAGGATCTGTTTGGAAGGCGGGAGGACCTGATGATGTCCTGGGCAGAGCGCCTTGGGAACGGGTCGTCCAAAAGGGTCTGTTAAAATGGACGCATTACCGGGATACCTGTTAACCGAAAGCGCAAAGGAAGAAGTGATCCATATTGAAAAGATGAATTGTACCGTGGTCATGGTTGCCCATCGGCTATCAACTGTGGAGCATTTTGACAGGATTATGATGCTTGAAGGAGGAAGGATCGTGGAAGAAGGTTCCTGCGAAGAACTGGAACTATGACGCAATCAACAGCTCTTTTGTCACCTTTGTCACGTCTGAATTAATATTGGAATATAATAAATATCTGCATACATCTTGAAAGAATTGATGCCATTTATTAAAGTGAAAAAAGACATGATAAAACGATCTCTCTAAGCAAGAGTCCATTCAAAAGACGGGAGGAAAAGCAATGGAACGAATTCAGAACAAGGATTACAAAATGCCGTTGCTACGGCTTCTTTCTATTTCCTGTGCAATTTTTATCATGATTGCAATCTTCCCTGCTATCATATATGCCGATACCGAAACGAAGACTGTCCGTGTGGGTTATTACGAAAATGAAGTTTTTCAGGAAGGTGCGCGGGAAGGCGCTGTTAAGACGGGCTATGCATACGAATACTATTGCAAGCTGTCTGAATATACAGGCTGGCGATATGAATACGTCTACGGAGACTTCAGCGAGCTCTATCAAAAGCTTCTTGATGGTGAGATCGATTTACTTGCAGGACTCGCGTGGAGAGAAGACCGGGCCAAGCTGATCGACTACCCGGAAGCCGTTATGGGCGACGAATCTTACTACCTTGTCAAACACGATGTGGATATAAATATCAGTACTGAACCTGACACGTTGAAAGGATGCAGAATCGGTGTACTGGACAGCGCCATGGTCGGTGTACTGAATCGGTATCTGGATGATCATCATGTAACTGCAGAGGTCGTTACTTTTCCGGATTATACTCAATTGTTCAGCGCATTTGATTCTCATGACGTGGATGTGCTCGCAGCGGAAAGCGATGGCGCTCATGGAAGAAAGCATTCGGAGGTATTGGGCATTTTCGGCTCATCCGATTATTATCTTTGTGTAAATATCAAACGGCCTGATCTTTTAGAAGAACTGAATTCTGCGCAGACGCTTCTGGCGGTTGAAGAACCAAACTATCTGAATTCACTGCGGGCGAAATATTATTCTGTCAGTGTTACGGCTCAGGCATTTTCGCAGGCCGAACGGGAGTGGATGAACACTCACAGCACACTCAATGTGGGCTATCTGGATAAATATCTGCCATACAGCGATACTGATTCACAGGGTCAGGTGACGGGCATTGTCAAAGACATCCTCCCGGATATTCTGGATACGCTGGGGATGAAAGACATCACTATCAATTACCGTGGTTACAAAAGCTATGACGACATGATCGAAGGAATCAGCACGGGAGAAATCGATGTGGCATTTCCTGTCGGCGGCGGGTTGTATTATTCAGAAGAAAACGGAATCTATCAGTCCAATGCGGTCTCTTCATCTCCTGCAGAGCTGGTCTATAAGGGGGAATTCAACGAAGAAACGACAACGCATTTTGCCGTCAATGAAAACAACCGCATGCAGTATTACTTCGTCAAATCGAATTATCCGGATGCAGAGATCACGTTTTATCCATCGAGTGAGGACTGCCTGAATGCTGTGCTTGCCGGTGAAGCCGGATGCGCTACTTTGAACGGTCTTCGGGCAAATGATATTCTGCGTAACAGAGAATATGAAGCCCTTTCCCTTTACCGGACAAGTTATAACGATGCCCGCTGTTTTGGCATAGAAATCGGTGATGAAGGATTACTGAAACTCCTGAACCGCGGAGTAAATATTCTGGGAAGCGATTATGCTCAAAACATTTCGTACCGGTATACCGGAGGTCTTTATTCCTATGATTTAATTGATGTTCTGCGGGAGCATGCGGTGCTGGTCGGAATCATTATTCTTGCTATTATCGCCCTCGTTGTATTTCTGCTTGTCCGTGGTATTAAGCGTTCGAAGAAAGAAGTCAGGGAAAAAGAAGAAGCCCGGCTGGCGCTTGAGGAAAAAAACATAGAGCTTGCCGAGAGCCAGAAAGCACTTTCGGATGCGCTGGCTGTGGCAGAACATGCGAATCATGCCAAGACCGCTTTCCTCAACAATATGTCCCATGATATCCGTACACCGATGAATGCTATCGTTGGCTTTACGGCACTGGCCGCTTCCCATATTGATAACAAAGAACAGGTGCAGGATTACCTTGGAAAGATTTCCGTATCCAGCCAGCACCTGCTGTCCCTCATCAATGATGTGCTGGACATGAGCCGGATCGAAAGCGGAAAAGTTATTATCGAGGAAACAGATGTACATCTGCCTGATGTGATCCATGATCTGCGGACGATCATCCAGTCAAATATTACATCAAAGCAGCAGGAGCTGTTTATTGACACGCAGGACGTTGTGCATGAGGATATCATAACTGACAAACTGCGGCTGAATCAGATTCTGCTGAATATTCTGTCCAATGCGATCAAGTTCACCCCTGCAGGGGGAATGATCAGCTTCCGCGTGATTGAAAAACCATCGCCTGTAGATAACCTTGCCAATTTTGAGTTTCGGATCAAGGATAACGGAATCGGCATGAGCGAAGAATTCCGGAAAACGATTTTTGAAGCCTTCACCCGTGAAAAGACCAGTACAGTCAGCGGTATCCAGGGGACAGGGCTTGGCATGGCGATTACGAAAAACATCGTCGATATGATGGGCGGCGTAATTACTGTGCATTCGACGGAAGGCAAGGGCAGCGAATTTGTTGTAGAACTGCCTTGTAAAATCAGCTCTATTTCCGTTAAGTTTGAGCCGTTGCCGGAACTTCAGGGTCTCCGTGCGCTTGTGGCAGATGATGATACCAACACCTGCCTTTCTGTGTGCTCCATGCTGCGTGAGATCGGAATGCGGCCCGACTGGACGAACTATGGAAAAGAAGCTGTAATCCGGGCGAAGGAGGCATTAGATCAGGCCGATGAATTCCGGGTCTATATCATTGACTGGCTGATGCCGGATCTGAATGGGATAGAAACGGTACGAAGAATTCGCAAGGTGATCGGAGATGATACACCGATCATCATCCTGACTGCATATGACTGGGCAGATATCGCAGATGAGGCAAAAGAGGCTGGCGTTACCGCTTTCTGTTCAAAGCCTTTGTTCATGTCTGAATTGAGAAATGTGCTGGCACAGCCATTTATGGCCTCACAAAACACACGGGATGAGAAAAAGGAGGCAGCGGATGCGATGCCGGATTTCACC
>CACZNZ010000425.1 GCA_902782625.1 uncultured Lachnospiraceae bacterium
TAGGTGATTAACATCATAAAAATCCGTTTTGTCAATGCCAATTTCTGAAAGATTCAACATGCTGTTATCCATATATCGTACGCAAGAATGAGTCTTTTGCTGCATCGAAATGTACAGGAGTGCATCCTTATAATTCTGATCATAAATACCGATCGGTGCATTATAAATCCAAAGATCAAATCCGTATTTTTCCGCTAGTTCCATTATTTTTTGAAATGAATTCTGATTTTGAGAAGCCATCCCTGCATTGTCTTTTTCAGCTAAAGAGGAATATAGCAGCTGCAGTTCTTCTGGACTATAATTTATATCGTATCCGACTCCATATAATCGATTCGCTCCATATTCGTCATATCCCATTCTAGGAGTGTTGTTGTGCGTCCATCGACTCCACATCATGGTATTTCTAAGTAACTGAAAAACACCGGATGGTACGTTTTCCAAGCCTGTGATCTTTGAAACAGCTTTCCATCGAACGGGAATATCCGGTATTCCGTCAAAATGTTCTAGAACAAGACCTACGCTTTCGTTTCTCATGATTTCAAAATTTGCAGCAGTAAATGGACATATCTCTGCAATCACAACTTTTGGAACTTCATAATTTAATAATGCCTCCAGATCTGCCGCTACTATTTCTCCATTAATGGAAGGACAAGTCAGCGAACGAACATTCAGCCCAGTCGCGTGAGAAACCATCCCGGCATCAATAGTAGTATATGTATGACTATTTCCAATAAAAAGGACATCTATTGGTTCATGTTTCTGATTGGAGACATATTTCCAAACAGGGTGGACATTATTGCTGGCAAAAAGTAGCCGATCCAATCCCACCAAGCTAACAAAAAACAAGGTGGAAAAAAGAAATAATCGAAGAAATGCAAAAAGTTCGGTATTTTTATTCATTATCTTCATATATCTACTCCTCAAAAAGAAACATAAATAAATGATTGCGCAGAAAGAGATCCATACATTCCAAACAGGATCAGTAAGAAAAGTAGCAGAAAATAAATTGACCAGCGTATTGGAAGAATCTGCTTTTCAATCCAATCTAAAATAGAAAAGTGTTCTGAGCAAATGTCATTTGCTATTAGTAGCAAGACAAGAATAACGCTTAACCACCATTCATTTGCTTGCAAACCCAACTGTGTAAGTGAAAAACGCCAATCACCACATAGAAGTCTGGAAAATATGCCCACCGCTTCTGAAATAGAAGGAGCTCGGAAAAAAACCCAGGCTCCACAAACTAACATAAATGTAAGTAGTACTGACACCAGATCAGCCAGCAATTGTCTCCCACCAAATATTTTTGTCTTAAGAGTCTGACGCAACTTTGATGTAATCTTGCCAATGATTTGATATAGGCCATGCAAAAGACCCCAAATCACGAAAGTTATGCCCGATCCATGCCACATTCCACTTATCAGGAAAACAATCATTACATTCATAGCCCATCGAAATAATTTAACACGATTCCCCCCCAGTGGAATGTATATATACGATTTCAACCAGTTAGACAGCGTCAGATGCCATCTTCGCCAAAATTCAGCAATCGAATGGGCTAAATAAGGTTGCTTGAAATTTTCAGGTAGTCTAAGGCCAAAAAGTTGAGCACTGCCAATTGCAATATCAGTATATCCTGCAAAATCATAATAGAGCTGGAATGCATAAAAGACTATTCCAATTATTACATTCAACGCACTCATTTCTGAATATTTAGAGAATACTGCATCCGCAACCACCGCAAAGCGATCTGCTATCACCACTTTCCGAACCAGTCCAATCAAGATACGAACTGCCCCTTTTCGTAGATCCAAAGGGTTGATCTTGGCTTTTTGCGCAAATTGAGGAGCCAATTGTCTGATGGGAGCTATTGGTCCCTGAGTTAACTTAGCAAAAAAAGCAATAGATATGGCGTAATGGCCAACATGCCGAATTGCAGTAGTTTCCTGCTGATATACATCAATAAGGTAACCTGCAATCTGAAACGTATAAAACGAGAAACCGATCGGCATTGCAACCGAAATGATCGGCGCAATCCACTCGTTACCATAAGCATGGACACAAGTCTCCAGCAAAGATAGAATCCCCTTGTAATACTTCATACCAAACAGGGAGCCAAATATAACAATAAGCGAAAAGATAAAGAGGCTTTTTGCAGCAAATTTTTTTTCTTTTCTATTATAATGCTCAATGCCAATTGCTGATAAATATGAAATAATAATAATCGATGCTATCCACGCAAGAGAATATATGTTTATTTTCGCACAAAAAATCAGGCTTCCAGCCAACAATATAGCCCAGCGAAATCGTTTTGGCAGTATATAGTATAGAATCAGCATCAGAGCAAGAAAAAGGTAATAGCTATATGAGACAAATGTCATTTTCTTCTCCTAACAATGATTAAAAGTCTATCTGAGATTAGAAAGAACCTGTTAGCATAGATTTAAGTGTCTTTAAAAGGGTCATGTACCTCTCATCAAACTACCCGATACTTTTTATAGAAAGAAGATATCCCCCAAGAGAAGAAGCCACGACTCTTACCTCAAATTTAATTACGAAGTTGCTGTATGTTAACATAATCTTCTATTTTTTATATGAGGGATCCCCTGTGTTTTCAGAACAAAAGGGTTATCTCTGAAGGTCATCTCAACTCCCTCTTGGATAGCCCTTTTTAACTATCATCTTTTTTACGCTTTTTCTTCACGCCTGCGGCTGATAATCAGCAAAACCAAGCACACAATGAATCCCAGAGCACACAATGGTCCGGCTGTCATAATCACCTTTTTGGTGAAGGTGCCAGAAATCAGCTTTGGTGTTTCGTACTTTTGATTGATCACCGAAACTGTTTCCTCGTTGATTTCTTGGGTGTTATATGCTTCCAGCAGCTTCTGGAAATCGGCCATCACGGCATCCCGCCGGACAATCAGCTGATCAATGCTGATCTCCAAAGCGGCAGTCTTCCGGGCAGCCGCTTCCTGAGCCGCAGCGGCAGCAGCAGCGATTTCTTCCTCGGTCATCTGAACGGTTTCCGCAGCCATCGCAGCCACATCCACGACTTCCTCAGTTTTCTCCTCGACATCCTCCGCATCGTTTTCAGTTTCAGATATCATCGTAACACCGCTCTGTGTGGCCTGCTCGTTTTCCGTCTCCTTCATCAGGTCAGAAATCCGCAGCTGATAATTGATGATCCGGGTATTGATCGTTGTAATTTGATCCGCCACTTTTTTACGACCGTCAATCAGCGCATCATATGTTTCTGAACTGTTACCGTCGATTTTCGTCAGGCTGTCCGTTGTGCTTAAATAGATGATTTCA
>CACZNZ010000426.1 GCA_902782625.1 uncultured Lachnospiraceae bacterium
TATGGGGAATAGGTACCAGGTACCATTACAAAAGTGTTAACAAAAACCCGTCAATTGTGACGAGTTTTTGTCTGGCAGAGGACGAAAAGTATTGAAATTATTACCTTCCAGCATTTCGGGGGTGGTATTGTACCTCAGTGTCAACTCCATCTCTTTTCTATGTATGAACCAGTTTTTTATTATGATTAGTGCCCGCACTATGTCACTGGCAACTTTGACAGGCACTACTTGGTACGTTGTCTCTAAGATGATTATTCTATTGGTTACTATTTTGGGGTGTGCCGGCATGAATGAATTATTAAAAAGGAGACCACTTCAGTTCGTTTTAGGGAGATAAAAAGGAGTCTTTATGACGATAATCTTTACACGAATGATGAACCAATAAAAATCGACAAGCTAAAGAGAGGAATTGCTACTTTTAGTACTCCCTCTCTTTTTTGCTCTGACTGCGATTTCCCTTTGCAAATCAACAGATTGTTAATATAATATAGATAACTGATTGATATCGGAGTCAAGTATCTGATTCCGTTTTGATGGAACTCTTGGTTTGCTTTTTTTAGATACAATATTCACCTGTAAAAGGTGTGGGGAGGAAGGAGAAGGAATGAATAACATACGATGGAAGAAGTTTCTTGTATTATTGGCTTTGGGCCTTGCAGCACAGATTATTCTGCTAGCTCTTGGAATGAGGACGGAAGCAAAGACGAAACCGGAAAACCCGAAGGTGGTCTTTAATTCTCCTGAGGAGTTCGGATCCGTAACATACGATTGTGTATGGCTGGGATCTTATCCGCAGACAGAGATTGTGGAGAAGGCTTCCGCGTGTGGTAATTACGGAAAACCATGGGCATTGAAATCAGATTATGAGATAAACCAGAAGTTGTATCAATCTC
Organism: uncultured Lachnospiraceae bacterium; assembly: GCA_902782625.1. Lineage (GTDB taxonomy): Bacteria > Bacillota > Clostridia > Lachnospirales > Lachnospiraceae > Anaerobutyricum. Next base: position 894 of record CACZNZ010000426.1, read on the forward strand.
TTGCCAACGCCTCTGGCTGGGACAGTAATGGAGACATTGTCTTGAGCGATGGGACTAAGTATCGCAGAATCAAGGCGGACAATGCGGCTCTTATAGAAACGGGTGAAGAGTACTATAGCTGGCAAGGATCAGACACGTATCATTATTTCCGTTACGAGCCTATCAAGTGGAGGGTTTTGGAGACCGACGGTTCTGCCGCTCTGCTTTTAGCAGATCAGATTTTGGATATTCAAAAATACAATGAGTCGGATAATACTGTCGCCTGGGAGAGCAGTACGATACGAAGCTGGTTAAATGGATATGATGCATCGATGAATACCAGTCTGACAGACTTTACAGATAGTAGCTTCATTAACAGTGCCTTTACGGATGAGGAGAAAGAAGGATTAATCTCAAAGACGCTGGATAATAAAACGACCGGGGAGAACGCAGATACTTATGGCGGAGAGAATACGGTTGATAAGGTATTTCTTCTGTCTGAAAATGATTATCAAAAAGATAAGTATGGTTTCAGCTCTTATAATTCTGGAAAAAGAATTAGCAAGAGCAGTACCTATGCAAAGGCAAGGGGAGTTCATTCAAGATATGACATGTTTTTAGCTGCTTGTTCCTCCTGGTGGCTGCGATCACCTGGTCGTTTTGAGGGTACGGTTAGAGCAGCGGACTACAGTGCAGAAGCAGTTACTCGGTATGTCGGCCTGCGCCCGGTCTGCAGTCTCAATCTTGCACTCTCCTCTGTATATAAGTATGCGGGAACGGTCTGCAGTGATGGATCGATGAAACAGGAAAACGATGGAGATGATACGGTCCGTACCTATACAGTGACTTATAACGCAAACGGGGGTGAACAGGCTCCTGCAAAACAGAAAAAGACAGAAGGGAAGAAGCTGTTATTATCTGGTACTGAACCGAAACGACGTGGGTATAAATTTGTCGGCTGGAAGACAAGCAAAAACAGTGAGTGGGTTCAATTCTTCCCCTTATGGTTCGGTGACAAGCTTACCGGAGGAGAGTACTTTGATGACTCGGATATCACCCTGTATGCAGCCTGGGAAAAAATGACTTATTATGTTGATTATGATTGGAACCCGAATGGAACCATCTCCCGTGCCATCGATGGATATAGTGTATATTTCAAAGGGTCAGGGAAACTGGATAGTACCATGGATTATATCATGGATTATAACGTTGACGAACTGTATGTGGAAGAAGGAATCACCAGTATCGGAGCCGACGCTTTTCGAGGGTATACATTCAAAAAAGTTCATCTCCCCAACAGTCTTGTCAGTATTGGAAAAGGGGCCTTCTCGGAAAGCAAGATCGGAGAGATCAACATTCCGAAAAATCTCAAAACAATAGGAGCCGGAGCATTTTCTGCAGAATCGGTACAAAAAATAAATTTCGATTACGGATTAAAAATAGTAGGGGGATTCCAGGGGATAAAAATAGACAAAATTGTAATCCCGGGCAGTGTTACAACGATAAAAAAAGAAGCCTTTGGCGCTAGTTCTATTAATACTGTAGACATCCCGGGAAGTGTGAAACGGATTGAAAAGAATGCTTTTTCCATGAGCCATGTGAAAAAGGTAATCTTTCATGAGGGTTTAGAATATATAGGAGAAAGAGCCTTCGGAGAATGCACAAAACTGCAGAATATCAAGCTGCCGAACACAGTTAAAACAATCGAGAACGGAGCCTTCAATTGCTGTGATACCTTTACGGAGATCGTGATACCCGGCAGCGTAACAAAGCTGGGAGCTTTTGTGTTAGACAGTAACCACCGGCTGAAGTCTGTCACCATCGAAGATGGCGTGACAGAAATCCCGAATTTGTTTTGTTACGGATGCGGAGAGCTAAAAAGTGTGGAGCTGCCTTCCTCTGTGAAGAGCATAGGGAAAAGCGCCTTTGAATGCTGCGAAAACCTGGAATATATCTATGTTCCCGGCACTACTAAAACCATAGGGGCATATTCACTTGGTTTTACGAATGAGTCAGGGGGCTCTGCAGCCTCTCTCTCAAATAGCGATGATAAGGCAGATGCAGAAGATCTCCTGGCAACAGCAGCTTCCGCTCATCATAAGATTTCCGGATTCGTTATTTGCGGCAAGGCCGGGTCAGCAGCGCACAAATATGCGAAAAAGCATAAATTCAAATTCATAGCCGACCGGAATTATAAGAAGAAATTCACTGTAAAGCATTTGAAGTATATAATCTCAGATAACAAGGAAGTGACCTGCTATGGGTCTGATCAAAAGATTAAGATCCTGAAGGTTCCCGACAAAGTGAGGATCAAGGGAAAAACTTACAAGGTAACCAGAATCGGCGGAGGTGCTTTTAAACGAAACAGAAAGATTACAAAAGCGGTCCTTGGGAAAAACATCAAAGTAATCGGTGCAAGGGCTTTCTACAAATGCAGCAGACTGAAATCAATCAAGATAAAAACAAAAGGGCTGCAAAAGAACTCGGTCAAGTCGAATGCATTAAAGGGAACTCCAAAGAGCTTGAAAGTATATGTTCCGAAAAAGAAGAAATCGATGTATAAGAAGATCTTTTTAAAGAGAGGGCTGAATAAAAAAGCAAAGGTGGTTTCGTATTAGGAATAGGTACCAGGTACCATTACAAGTTGCGTAAATTATAAAATAGATATAAAATAATATTATAGTCTATTATTAATTTAAAAACAGTTAAAGTAGTTTTCGCCAGAGAAGGAGCTATTTAGATGAAAGGAATCATACTAGCCGGCGGTGCCGGAACCCGTTTATACCCTCTGACCATGGTCACTTCGAAACA
>CACZNZ010000427.1 GCA_902782625.1 uncultured Lachnospiraceae bacterium
TGGCCTATCAGCATGTTCTCGAAACGTCTGGAAAAGAAATGGAGCTGAGCTTATGGCAGAAGTATTGATCCGGATCGATCAGATCGTTAAACGGTTTGATGATAATGTGGTATTGAACGGGCTTTCCCTTGATATTCATGAGGGAGAGGTCGTGGTCGTAGTAGGCCCTTCCGGGTGCGGCAAAAGCACCCTGTTAAGATGCATCAACGGACTGGAGCCGGTGCAGGAGGGAAGTATCACATTCCGGGGGGAGAAAGTAGATGGTAAAGCCAAGACCATTACAGCCCTTAGACAAAAGGTCGGTATGGTGTTCCAAAGCTATGAACTGTTCCCGCATAAGACCATCCTGGATAATATCACGCTGGCGCCTATGAAAGTGCAGAAGCGTTCCAAGGCTGACGCCCGAAAGGAAGCGGAGGAACTGCTTGACCGGGTCGGCCTGCTGGACAAGAAAGACAGTTTTCCCAGACAGCTGTCCGGCGGACAGAAACAGCGTGTCGCAATTGTTAGGGCTTTGTGCATGCATCCGGACGTTCTGCTGTTTGACGAAGTGACAGCCGCACTGGACCCTGAGATGGTCCGGGAAGTCCTGGATGTTATCCTGGATCTGGCAAAACAGTGGAAAACCATGGTGATCGTCACTCATGAAATGTCTTTTGCGAGAGCGGTGGCAGACCGTATCATTTTTATTGATCAGGGAAAGATCGTGGAAGAGGGAAAACCTGCGGATTTCTTTGATCATCCTCAAACGGAACGGGCACAGGCCTTCCTGCAGACATTTACCTTTGACAAAGTGGAGAAGGAACCGGAATGACGATAGAACCATCTGTTCGTGAACGAGCGGAACTGTCGATCCGCAAAAAATTCCATAAACAGATCTTTACGCCCTTCGCAAAAGCTATCAATCGATATGAACTGGTAAAAGAGCATGACAAGATCGCAGTCTGTATTTCCGGCGGCAAGGATTCCATGCTCATGGCAAAACTGTTCCAGGAACTCAAGTGGCACAACAAGTTCGAGTTTGAACTGGAGTTTCTGGTCATGGATCCGGGCTACAATGAGGCAAACCGGCAAAGGATCGAAGAAAACGCTGCTTTGCTGGGCGTGCCGGTTACAATCTTCGAATCTGAAATCTTCAATTCTGTCTATGAGATCGAAAAATCCCCCTGCTATCTGTGCGCCAGGATGCGAAGAGGGCATCTGTACAGTAAGGCGCGGAAGCTGGGCTGCAACAAGATTGCCCTGGGGCATCATTATGATGATGTGATCGAAACGATCCTGATGGGGATGCTGTACGGTGGGCAGGTCCAGACGATGATGCCCAAACTGCACAGTACAAATTTCGAGGGCATGGAACTGATCCGCCCCATGTATCTGGTGCGGGAAGAGGATATCAAAAGGTGGCGGGATTACAACGGACTGGAGTTTCTGCAGTGTGCCTGCCGCTTCACGGAGCAGAACCAGCATTGCCGGGAAGACGGCAGCAGTGATTCTAAACGGATGGAGATCAAGCAGCTGATCGCGGATCTTAAGAATACCAATCCTTTTGTGGAAGCCAATATCTTTAAGAGTGTCGAAAATGTTAATCTGAGTACCGTCATTGCCTATAAAAAGGACGGCTTACGGCACGATTTCCTGGAAGAGTACGATCAATAATAAAATGTTTTTAAATTATGCCTTGACTTACTTATAAAGATTGCGTACAATCAAATTGTAAACAATGATAATGATTTCAGAAAGATAATAAACATACAGACAGAAGGAGGAACTACTATGAATATTTATGATTTTACAGTTAAGGCACAGGACGGAAGTGAAGTGGCGCTTTCTGATTTTGAAGGAAAAGTCATCCTGGTTGTTAATACAGCTACCGGCTGCGGATTTACCCCGCAGTATGAAGACCTGCAGAATATTTATGATGAACTGCATGACAAAGGACCGGAGATCCTGGATTTCCCCTGCAACCAGTTTGGCAACCAGGCTCCGGGAGAAGATGAGGAGATCCATACATTCTGCAAAGGCAGATTCGGCATCACCTTCCCGCAGTATTCCAAGATCGATGTAAATGGGGAAAATGCGATCCCGCTGTATAAATGGATCACTTCTACCACCAAGTTTGAAGGCTTTGACGGACCTGCCAAGCTGGTGCTGGGACCGGTCGTGAAGAAGATGGATAAGGATTACAAGAACAATGGCAACATCAAATGGAATTTCACAAAGATCCTGATTGACAGAAAGGGTAATATTGTGGCAAGATTTGAGCCGACAAAAGATCTTAAGACTGTGAAAGAACGCATCAAAGCGGAACTGTAAGCGCCGATTTCGCGTCAGAATGGAGAGAAATATGTATCATTATAATTATGTAACCGAACACACCTGTTCCCAGCTGATCAGCCTTGACCTGGATGGCGATGTGGTAAAGAACATCAGCTTCATGGGCGGCTGCAACGGTAATCTGCAGGGCATTTCCAAGCTGGTGGAAGGCATGACTGTGGATAAGATCGAGGAAAAGCTCCAGGGGATCAAATGCGGCAGAAAGCCGACTTCCTGCCCGGACCAGCTGGCCAAGGCAGTCCGGAAAGCTTATGAAGCCCAGAAAAAAGGCGAAGTACAGGAAGTAGTAGACTGAGGTGGATCATGCCTGACAGATTTGACGCCCTGAAACTGGAAAACCAGATCTGCTTCCCTTTATACGCCTGCTCCAAGGAAGTGGTCAGGAAATATAAACCCTATCTGGATGCGATCGACCTGACCTATACTCAGTACATCACTATGATGGTGTTGTGGGAACACAAAGAGATCACCGTGAAGGAAATCGGGGAGTTTTTGTACCTGGATTCCGGGACGCTGACCCCTGTACTGAAAACGCTGGAAAAGAAGGGTTTTCTGACACGCCATCGTTCCGGCGAGGACGAACGGGTCCTGAAGATCTGTATTACGGAAAAAGGCGAAGAGTTGAAAGAGCAGGCAGCGGATATCCCGCTGAAGATGGGAGCATGTCTGAAGCTGACCCGGGAAGAGGCGCAGGAACTATACAGCCTGCTGTATAAGGTGCTGGACCTGGTGGCGGATGAGAAGGCGTGAGCAATCAGCGCAAGTTAAGCATGCGGCCTGGCAGACCGGACACGGTACGGTGTTCTTGTTATGGGAAAACATGCAGATTAAGAATACAGGGTGTTCTTGTTTTTTGAAAATCTGGAAAAAGAGAATATAAAGTGTTCTTTTTTTCGGCATTTCTGATATTTGAGAACCGCCCAAGTATTCTTTATTTCCGCCTTTGGCCTGGTTGAGAATATTTTTTATTCTTATTTTCGGTAAACACCTGATTTGAGAATAGTCTGCCAGTTCTTAAATATTGAAAAACGGCTAATAAAGAACACTTTGTATTCTCAAAAAAAGAAAAACCCTGATCTGAGAACACCTGGTGTTTTTAAAACAAGAAAATCGCAGAAAAGAGAATAGACGGATACTGTTTGTCAAACAGTATCCGCTTTTTGCATGAGATGATAAATGTAATATTTTCGCAAGAAATTCACCAATATGTATAATGTACACAAATAAATACTGTAAATATTAAAAGAAAATATACAAAATGCACAGAACTTTTGTTTACAAAGAAAATCCCGTGTAGTATAAATCCAATGATAGAAGGGAAACTGTCGTTTACTACATTACTGAAAGGAGATTTTATGAAA
>CACZNZ010000428.1 GCA_902782625.1 uncultured Lachnospiraceae bacterium
AAGATGAAGGGCCAGAAAAACAATTCCTCCTCCACCCTTTCCTATCTCCTCTATAATCTGATATCTTCCCTGAATTATGTCCCCGGGATACGCCATGGTATTCCTCCTGATCTTAAAAAAACCGCCTTCAGACATTCATCTGAAGGCGGCCTCCGTGAATGGGAAATCAATTATTTCTCTTCATCATCGTCGTCTTTTTTGCCAAATATCAGCCACCAGAATCCGGAACCGGCTGCCATGCTTGCCGCAAATCCAAATCCCCTGGTGAGATAACCGATAATCCCGAGACCGGCTGCTGTAACAACACCGATAGATCCGAAGAAGAGCGGTTTATTGTGATAGAACTGAACAAAACGGTTCGAGGTTACCAGAATTGGTCCGGATTGAACTGTTCTCTCATTACCAGCCCAGTCAACCAGTGCTACGCTTACCTTCTGGTCTTTGTTGCTTCCCTCAAGAGTCTTGGTCACGCCCTGACCACCGGCAAAATCATCTTCCGTATAGGTGCCAAAGTCCTTGCCATCCACGCTGATCCTGGCTTCCTTCAAACCATAGTTATCGGTAGCCTGTACCGTGAAGTCATGGGAATCTTCCGTATAGGAAGAATCATCCAGTCCGGAGATTACACCAGTCGGCTTGGTCTTATCGATTACAAAGTTGATCTCCTTCTTCTTGGTGATGTTGGACATCTTGTTGCCAGCTGCATCGGTGGATGCGAGAGTCACGTTGTAACGACCTTCATTCTCAAAGTTTTTGCTGTCAATCACGTAGGTGTACTCTGCCCAATGATACTGATCACTTCCCGGTGTGACCGTATAATCCGTCTTCTCTTCAAGATTACGGATATTGTTATTTCCATCCTGGATGGAAACACTCTTCTCCTTCAGGGTATTAACATTAATTTCCTTAACCTCAATAGGAATCTCCTTATTGGTATAAGGATGCTCTTTGGAGAGGAGTTCTCCTGTAGCCTTGCCGAAGATGTAATTGGATCCGAAACGGTTTACAGAGAAAGTTACTTTGGCCGGTTTATTCTCATTTCCGGCTTTATCTTTGAGAACCACATCAAGGGTATAGATATCATCCACCTTCTTGATTCTCTCAAAATCTTTCCACTTGATTTCCTTACCATTGTGGATATTTGCGGATACATAAGTCTCATAGTTGGTCAGACCGGCCTTGTTGCCGACCATACGGATGGTCAGCTGGTCTTCATCCAGGTTGGTATCGGAATAGCGGACTCCGGGAGCAATCTCCTTGGGATATGCCTGATGATCTTTTACATCAAAGATCTCCACAACAGGAGCCGTCATATCGATGACAAACTTCTCGGTCTGAAGCTTGTTGGCCGGGTTACCTGCCATATCGGTATAGTTAAAGTTCAGGCTGAAGTCTCCATCCTTGTTATAGTTAATGGATGCGGTATGGTGGTCTGAACCCATGGACCATCCGCCTGCCGTCGGGCTGCCGATGGCTGCTCCGTCATTCCTTGCAGAAAGCTCATACTTGACATCGCTGGCCTGGAAGTTGTGCTCCTCGACGTGGAGGGTAGCAACTCTGGCCTTGTTAAAGTAATTACCGTTCTGTGCATTGTTGTTGTCAAATGTAATCGAGATCCTGGGAGCCGTCTTGTCGATGGTAAATGGCTCCTGGGCAGGACAAGATGCCTTGTTCTGGGCGATATCCGTCACATCGAAATCAAGGACGAAATCATCTCCATCGGTTGTAAAGTCAACGTTACAGGTATGGGTGTCCCCATTGTGAGTCCATCCGCCGATATGAACACCGGCATTCCGGTTCTTGATTTTCCATACCACACCCTGCTCGTAGAAGTTACGCTCTGTAACCTTGATATGAGCAGTCCTGGTTACATTGTAGTACTTCTTATTCTGGCCCGTAGCAGGAGTCCAGGTAACTTCTATTACTGGTTTCACATTGTCGATAACGTATTTCTCTTTGGCACTTCTGCCATGTCCGACATTACACTTAAAGCTTGCTTTTACATTTGTAGGACTATCCCCGCTGCTATAGTAAGAATTCTGGCCTGCTGCAAGTGTCACACTTTCATTCTTTGTGGTAGTGGTATTCTTACCTTCTGCATTGTCTGCATAGCTATGCTTTATAGTCTTTTTGGGGCTTCCCTTATTACCATCTACATCGATCTCATAGTCTTTCAATCCGGAGTGGCTGTCATTCATCTTTACAGTGAAGTTGACACTCTTGTTGTAGTACTTAAGACCCTTGTAGGTGTTGCTGGGTGTTGTGGAAGTCACGATTTTGATGGAAGAATACTGATTGTGATAGCTTTCTGTCTCTGCTACAGAGTTAGCCGGAGATGGATCATTCCCCTCATTCGTGCTAAAATCGCTAGCTTTGCCACTTACTAAATCAACCAGAGTATTTGCATTGATCGTAATTGTGTAGGACCGCTTTCCTTTCGGTTCAGTCCAATCTTCACTCTCAGTCTTATCCGTTCCCTTGTCTTTACGAGTAGTTTTCACCAATGTCTTATAGCTGGCACTTAAGACACCGGAAACTTCATCGGTAATCAAAATCTTCGCATAAATTGCAGACTTATCAAACTTCTGCCAATCAGAATAGTCATACTCATCGGCAGGTGTTTTACATTCTGAATCCTTGTAAAAACCTTCTACTTGTACTTTCGGTTCCGTCTTGTCATAGGTGAAGTATCTGGATACTTCATCATTTGATTCATTACCAGCCAAGTCTTTTAATTTAAATGGATCGATAGAATAGTTCAGTTCTGATAATTCTACTGTAATTGTATTATCTTTCCAATTATTCCAAACTCCTGTATTATCATCCTCAGAGTTCATCGTATATGTTTTATAGGCTACTTTTCCTTGGTTGGCGTCATGAGTCTGGCCCTTTTTATCGACATCCTGGAAATGATCATCATCAACCTTAATAGTTAATGTTGGCTGACTACCATTATAGTACTCTCGATTATTTCCATCTATTTTTTTGGTATCAACAGGAGATTTATCGATGTTAATGCTTACTACCGGTTTCACAGTATCAATAATAAAGGTAGGAGAAGTATATTTGCCATCTGAAAGAACTCCTTCTGCCTCCATATCCGGTTCTGATGATACATATTGATCTCCGTTCTTATCCATCTTATTGCCGGCGTTATCTGTGTAGGATATTGTTGAATTACCATGTATATTATTCTCAGTCAAATTTGCCTTAACACCGACTGTTTTAGTATCTGCTCCTGAGCATTCACCTTCTACATTTTCAGGGAAAGTGTAAGATAACAAGTTGGGGCTATTGTCCCCTTCTGTACTATCTTCTTTCTTTACAGCTATAGGATTATTATCTGTTACAGTATAATTAATGCTGGCATTCCGAGTGTATACCTTGCTTCCTACAATGGTACCTTCGTTATTCCAAGTATAATCAACCTTCAGTTTGGGAGCTTCCGTATCAATTACTACTGTATTCTTATATGTGTAGATTGATGTATTCCCCGCCTTATCTGTAACAGTAACTGCAAAGGTCCATGTTCCATCTGTCAGATCATCACTGTTGAGAGTATATTTACCTTTATCTCCGGAAACAGATATCGGTATTTCCCCTCCATCTTTGGTGGCAGTAACAACAACTTCGTCAATATTATTTTCCTCAACCTTAAAGGAGATATCTTTTGCATTTGTATATATAGTATCCCCTATTGTCTTTCCATCACCAGGAGCAACTTTAAAATCACTGATGACAGGGAGAGTAATATCAATGAACAACTCCTTGCTTTCAAATAACCCATTAGTAACATTGCCATATTTAGAGGTCCCCTCCATCGGGTTACCGGCTTTGTCCTTATATCCAAAGGTGACCTTCTGGGCATCATCACTTTCTTTCAATTCAGGCATAACATAAGTTTTTCCGTCCCAGCTTCCACCTTCTGGTGAATCATTAAAAACTCCATTCTCTGTAAAACTGAAATCTTCAGTTATCTTAAATTTGGGAGTTAAGCTGCCATTAGATTCTGGTTTATCCTGATCCATATTCCAAGTGACATTTTTCCCATCTGAGCCTTTAATTCCAAAGTAATATGCACCCTCAACTTCTTTCTCTGTCAGGCCCTTCA
>CACZNZ010000429.1 GCA_902782625.1 uncultured Lachnospiraceae bacterium
CGTACCCTGGAATGCTGTTCCGGAGATCTGGCAGACCTGAAGGTTCGTTCCATCGACGTTGAGGCATGGTCACCCCGTCAGCAGAAGTACTTCGAGGTTGGCAGCTGCTCCAATTTAGGAGATGCCCAGGCAAGAAGACTGAAGATCCGTGTGGTTGGAGAGAAAGGGAAGTATTTTGCTCACACCCTGAATAATACCGTGGTTGCTCCGCCAAGAATGCTCATCGCTTTCCTGGAGAACAACCTGAATGAGGATGGAACCGTTAACATTCCGGAAGTTCTTCGTCCTTACATGGGCGGAACCGAGAAACTGGTTCCCAAGGCATAGATGGCCGGCAGATGGGTTAATAGATGATATACTTATAAGGAAAGACACATAAATATTAACTGAAAAAACATATGTTTGATGGATTTTCAGGCCTACGAGAAAGGAGACGCTGTTATGAATGGAAAGAAAATGTATCTGAAACTGAGTGAGATAACCTTGTCGTTATTGATGGCCCTACTTGTGATATTACTTGTACCTTTACCGGCCAGAGCAGAAAAAAAGGTGCAAGTTTCTGTTTTGGTAAGTGAAAACTATTATGATTATGAAGGTCATTACAAATATTCATACTATACCAGTGGAAAGCTGAAAGGGTTACTGAAGAAAGCATCAGACGGGAACGGTGCTGATATGGTAATAAAATATCAGTCTCCTAAACAATTTAAACAGATATTTTTTGAGTACGGAAGCGGTGGCTATGAGACTAAAAATGAATATAAATACGATAGAAAAGGGAGAACTACAAAGGTTAAGGCCGGAAAATCAACACTTACTCTAGCTTACAATGCGAAAGGTTTAATTGGAAAAACCAGGGTAAGTGGAGCGCCCTACGGTAATGGCACAGTTAAATATGCCTACAATAATAAAAAGCTCTGTACAAAAGCGGTATTCAGACAATATGTTAAAAGATTTGAATACGACAACAAGAAAAATATTACAAAAATCACACAAAAATGGACCAAAGGAGCCGATAAAGGATTAAAAGAAACATATATTTTTAAAAATGAATATTCCAAAGGCCGTCTGGTAAAAAGAAGTTATTTAGATGAAGGTGAAATCACCGATATCAAATATAAATATAAAACAATGACCGTTTCGAATAAAATGGCTAAAGTAATAAAGAAACAGCAGCAAAACCTGCTAAATAATGGAAACATTTATGGGGGACCAATTCGTCAGGAAATCATAGCTGCTTTTCCGTATGTCAATTACAGCTATATCTGGTAATCAGAACGTAAGTAAAGAAGGTATTAATTATCAGGATTCATGCATCATTCATAATGCATGAATCCTGATTTTATTATTTGTGATGGTGATAAAATGCATCAGGATTTGGGCTTTTTATTTCCCTTTTGGTCGGATCTGCGGCGTCGCTGTGTCTGGCCGCTGTTCCCGTTTCCGGAGGGGTTCGGTCGTCTATGACGTTTAGCAATCTCTTTGCGACGTTTGCTTCTTACGATCCGACGGCGGATAAAGATCATGATGATCCAGATCAGGACGATGCAAAGAAGAAGCTTTGCGATAAACATGAGCACCTTACTGGGTGTCAGTTTATCCTGGTCTACCGGTGCGGTTTCCAGCCCATCGTCGATCTCTTTTCCTTCCTCTACATTTTCTGCGGTAGCGGAAGTGGGATCATAAGTTACCGGTGCGGAGCCGATCACAGTATCCCCGGAATAGATATCAATATAGCCCAGTCTGCCGGCCGCCTCATCCGTATCTTCCCGGAAAGTGGTGGTCACGGTGGACTTATCGAAATCGGAAGGAACCAGGATCTTATATTTTTTATTCACTATACAATCGAGGAACTTGACCTTTTCAGCCAGGTCGGAGTCTTTTGCTGTTCCCTTGCTTATCGTCTTTTCCAGATTGAAATCTTCGGAAGCCAGGGGCTTGATATTCTTGACGGAATCGAAGGCCCATTGGTAAAGATGCTTGGTATCGTGATAACTGTTGTCTGCACCGTAATCTTTAAGGATAACGCAGATCAGCTCCACCCCGTCTTTCTTGGCGTAGGTTACCAGCGTATTAAGGGCAGCCTGGGTGAAACCGGTCTTGGCTCCCTTTACAGGTTTATAGTAGTATTCGCTTTCTTCATGCATGATCTTGGCATGATTATAAAGCGGAATATCCTGGGGAAGCGTATCACTCTTCTTTAAAGTGTAGGAAAGCGTTCCTGCGATCTTACGGAACTCTTCATACTGGAGGGCCTGCTTCATGATCAGCGCCATGTCGCGGGCAGTGGTGTAATGTTCTTCGTCCGGAAGGCCATGGGGATTCTTAAAGTTGGTGTTGGTACAGCCGATCTCCCTTGCCCTCTCAGTCATCAGGTTGGCGAAGTCTTCATTGGATCCGGAAACATGCTCCGCGATGGCAGCACCCGCCTCATTGGCAGATACCAGCATCAAAGCGTAAAGGGTATCTTCCATGGTCAGCTTGGCTCCAACATTGATACCTGCAGAACTGCTGCCGGGTTCGATGCCGTTTACGGCGGAATCAGAGAAGGTGACAATGTCATCCATATCGGAGTTTTCAATTGCCAGAAGGGTGGTCATAACCTTGGTGATGCTGGCCGGGTAGCGCTTGGTCCTTGCTTCGTAGGCATAGAGGATGGCACCGGTGTTGGCATCC
>CACZNZ010000430.1 GCA_902782625.1 uncultured Lachnospiraceae bacterium
AAAAAGCACCGACCCGATGATCTCTCATCAAACCGATGCTTTAGTGCGCCATCAGGGGCTCGAACCCTGGACACGCGGATTAAGAGTCCGCTGCTCTACCAACTGAGCTAAAAGCGCATATGCATTTTTCAACGCAAAACCTATTATATATGATACTTTTGAAAAATGCAAGTACTTTTTTATATCTTTATTTTTCCGGTCATGATTCCTTCAAGAACTATGGCCGGTCCGTCTTCATTGTTGGCCGGTGCGATGTAGTCGGCATTCTTTTTCAGGATATCCATTCCGTTTTCTACGGCGACACCGAGATGGGCATATTGGATGAGGGCCAGGTCATTTTCACTGTCGCCGATTCCGATGGTTGCCTCTTTGGATAAGCCAAGGGATTGTCTCAGGTAATCAAGAGCAATATCCTTATTGGAAGTTTTCGGGAAAATCTCCACCGTATAATCGGTCGAATACCCGTAAGAGATGTCATCGAACTGACCGAGCCATTCCACACAGGCAGCATTGTCTTCCGGCCTGATATAACTGAAGAAAAATTTGTTGACATTCATGGTACCCCGGCGAATCAGCTGGTCCATCGACAGGATCCGGACATCTGTTGAGAGAAGATCGTCGCAGATGGCTTTACTGACCTTAGTGGCATGCAGGATGGCATCCCCGCCGTTTTCGATGTAGGAGTCATTGCCACTGTAGACGGAGAGGAATCCGCCTGTATCCGTGATGTGGCGATAGATGGCGTAGGCGGTTTCCCGAGGGATCATGTCTTCATAGATGACTTGTTCCCCTTTGACTTGTGTGATTACGCTCCCGTTAGCACCGATGGTATATCGGATTCCGTAAAGACTGCCGGCATAACGCATGATGCTGCGAAAACTTCTGCCTGAAGTAGGGATGACCAGGATGTCATTTTCAAATGCTTTTTGTATGGTGGCAGCGGAATACTCTGAGATACTGCAGTCGGAGCGCAGCAGAGTTCCGTCAAGATCTATCGCGGCCAGTTTCATCGCTTTCCTCCTGGTTTGGTTCTCTGATCGGTCTGGTTTTCAGCATACAGATTGGTTTGCCCTGTCCGGCAAATCGCTCCTCATACTCTGTCATGACATTTCCTTCCAGGTACTTGCTGTGGTGCAGATCCCTGGTGACGGCAAGGAGCTCCCAGCCGGATTCCTGTATGGATACCAGGGAAAAATCAAACAGTTCCTGATTGTCGGTCTTAAAGATCACTTCTCCGTCGTCGCTTAAAATATTCCGGTAACGTTCCAGGTAGCGGGGGGAGGTCAGTCTGCGCTTGATATGTCTCTCCTTGGGCCATGGATCAGAGAAATTCAGGTAGATTCTTGAAACCTCTCCTTGTTCGAAAACATTTTCTATATACTCGGCATCCATTCGCAGAAAATGTATATTCGGGAGGGATTCTTCTTCCATCTTTTCTACAGCCCGGACTAAAACATTAGAGAATTTCTCGATGCCGATATATTCAATCTGAGGATTCAGCCTGGCTAGCTCCGTAAGGAATTTGCCTTTCCCCATGCCGACTTCCAGGTGGATGGGAGAGCCGATGATCTTTGACCAGGAGCCTTTGAGTTTTTCCGGTTCCTTGATGACATGATCGTCTGCTGCTATTTTTTCTCGGGAGCCTCTGACGTTGCGTAATCTCATAAGTTTGTTTCCTTTCTTCGTCTGATTCCTTTTACCATCATACTGTTTTCCGGGTAAATATGCAATTCATTTTTTTGTCTTGCGTTGATAACGCATTTAGTTTAGAATATCCGTATATTTACTATTATAAAGGAGATTTCTTATGCGACGTTACATATCGATACTGATGATTATCGCTCTTTTGTGTGTGGGGGTTCCATCTTTTGCCGCGGGGAGCGAGGAAAATGAAAGTACGACACAGGCTGTCTCTGACAGTCAGCAGCCGCCGCCGGCGACGGCGCTTCGCAAAGGCGATGCTTACCACGTGGACGGTTTTGAGGATGCCCCCACTATTGCAGCGGATTCTGCCATTTTGATGGATGCTTCATCCGGAAAGGCAATCTATGCACATGAGGCGAAGACAAAACGATATCCGGCGAGTATCACCAAAGTCATGACAGCACTGGTTGCCATCGAGCAATGTGGCCTTGATGAGATCGTGGAA
>CACZNZ010000431.1 GCA_902782625.1 uncultured Lachnospiraceae bacterium
TCTGGGCGGCCTGATCGCTCCATTCATGGGTGAAAAACTAAGAGGTTAAAAAGACTACAGATTCATTGCTTCGGAGCCGGCATCCTGCCCAAGCCTGACAAGGGGCAAGTATATGTATGATTTCTGTGATACCGGAAATGTCTGCCCACTGGCCAAAATGTATACTCTCGGTAATAAATTCATTCCGTCGCCGATACATGCAGGAGGACTCAGGTTCCATGGAATGAGTACAATCATTTCCGAACTGTATGATCAGGGAATGATGGAAGCAGTAGCATATGAACAGACTGAAGTGTTTGAAGCTGCTGAGATGTTCGCAAAAGCTGAAGGCATACTTCCGGCTCCTGAAAGCAGTCATGCAATAAAAGCTGCGATAGATACCGCACTGGAATGCAGGGAGACCGGAGAGAGCAAGACGATACTTTTCGGACTTTCCGGTACAGGCTACTTTGACCTTGTAGCCTATCAGCAATACAACGATGGTACACTTACGGATTATATTCCTACAGATGAGGACCTGGCGGAAGCAATCAAGTGTGTTCCTCCTCAACCTGAAGAATAATAGAGAAGAGATAAAAAGAGGCAGGGGATCAATTCCCTACCTCTTTTTTACGGACGTGCTATAATGTGTGCAAACAAAATAAAGGAGTTAACTATGGTTCTGTATTTCAGCGCGACGGGAAACACAAGGTTTGTGGCAACAGAACTCGCAAAGTGTTTGGAGGACGAGGCTCTGGATCTGTGCAGTAAGATAAAGGCACATGATTATCCATCCAATCCGGTATTGAGCCTTATCGGACATCGCGTCAAAGGGTTTTATGCTGCAGACACCTGCATCTCCTGCGGGCTTTGTGATAAAAAAATGTCCGTTAAATATTATTACAATGCTTGATGGTAAGCCGCAATGGACCGGAAGGATATAGGCAGAGCTACTATGTAAGCGCACTTACACGTTCTGTGCTATAATTTTTTCGCGATTAAAAATATTAGATATTACCTGGAGTAAAAATGTTTGGTAAGATTTTTCTGGTTCTTTATGTTATTGTACAGATCCTTGTATCTGTACTTACGGAATACTCTATAAAAAACAGCAGATTTTTCGACAGGTTAGGCAGTAAGACAAGGATAATAAGAATAATAATATATGCTGCTTTGGCAGCTGTTCCTGTACTTGGCGCATATCTTCCGAAAAGCGGTTTCAAGTTTTTCTGTATGGCAATAGGCAATGTATGGCTCGGCTTCTTCATGTTTTATGCCGCCTTTGTCGTAATCCTTTTTCCGATCACCCAAATCATTATTAAAAGCAGAAAAACAGATGACAAGTCACTTGTGGGGCGGGCTTTCCAGTTCGCATTTCTTGTAGCATTTGTCATCTTTGTATACGGGCTTATCCACGCTCAACAGCCAAAACTCGTAAACTATGATGTTGAACTGGCAAATGAGGCGGCTAAAGGTGAAAAAGTAAAAATCGTCCTGCTGGGAGATCTTCATCTCAGCGTCAATTCTGACATAAAGCTTACGGAGAAGATGGTTGAGCTCGCTAACGAATGCGACCCGGATCTCATTGTCATTGCAGGCGATATTTTCACGAGCAATTATGAAGGACTGAAGCATCCTGAAAAATACTCTGACGCGATTAGCCGCATGCATGCAAAATACGGAGTTTATGCAGTGTGCGGAAATCACGACGTAGATGAAGATCTTATCGGAGGCTTTTCCATTTCACCTGTATCTGAGGCATTCAGAACACCTGAGATGGAACAGTTCTTTGCTGATTCAGGGCTTAATGTTCTGTATGATGAAAACGTCGATATCGGAGACGGGATCCTTACGCTTGTCGGAAGGATCGATGGGGAAAAAGCCGGGGATGGTACCAGCAACAGACTGAGCCCGGAGCAGCTTTTAAAAGATACAGACAAATCGAAACCGATAGTTGTTCTTCAGCATGAGCCGGTCGAATTCAAAAGTCTGGCTGACAGCGGAGCTAATCTGGTCCTGTGCGGGCATACGCATAACGGACAGATCTTCCCGGGAAATCTTGTCGTCCCGTTCTTTAATGAAAACGGATATGGCGTGAAAGAACTGTATGGATCATCAACTGTCGTAACTGCGGGAGTAGGCTATTATGGTCCGCCTATGAGATTCGGAACCGACAGTGAAGTGACAGTGGTAAATGTTACGTTTAAATAGAATCAATACAGTTATATTGGAGTATAAATAATGCAAAGTGATACAGCTGAATTCAGATGGAGCTACAGGGAAATAAGAAGCAGGATAAGACGAACGGTTTTTACCAAAGGTGTAAAACCATATTTAGTGCTTGTTCTCATAATCTTCATATTTTCATTTGTCGGAATACTCGAGTTTAACGCTTCCGGTATCATAAATAACCTTGACATGAAGTATGGCAGGGGCGTTGTAAACAAGGATGACATACTGGATATTCTTGATTATGCAAGAAGCACTCCGCTGATGCAGGCTTTGCCGGAATTTTTGAGAGAAGAAATTGCCGTAGACATAATCTGGGGCACGCTGTCCACCTATAGCTGGCTGATCAACCTCTTCGCCATGAATCATGCTTACATGGAGAGAAACCTCGGAGAGGTCTTTGTCTTTATTATGCTGTTCATGGTGCTGTATAAAGGCATCACATCATTCTTTAAGAAAACACTGGCTGTCGGGCTTAACAGAGCCGTCATGGAAAACAGATTCCAGAGGGATGTTAAGATACGGCGTATTCTTGCACCTTTTGGCAACCACAAGTTTCTGCACGTAATTGGTGTGATGTGTATTTATGTCATTGTGATGTCTCTGTGGTGGCTCACCATAATAGGAGGGGTCATCAAACATTATCAGTACTTATGTGTACCTTATTTACTGGCTGAAAACCCGGACCTGAGCTGGAAACAAGCCAGGAACCTTTCAAGGAAAATGACACGCGGGTACAAATGGAAAATGTTCCTGACTGAAATGTCATATATTTACCTTCTGATACCTGGATTTCTTGTTCCGCTCAGCGACCTCTTTATCGTTATGCCGCTCGATTATACTATGGACGCTGAAATGTATTTCACCCTCAGACAGAGGCCTGATATCAAGAGAACCAGGTTTATAGAGACTGCATTCGATGGTGACGCATATGTTGACAGGGTCAAGGCGGGGGAAAACCCGGAGGACATTCATCCTGAATATCTGATGCCTGATCTGCACATCAGGAATTCCAGCTTTGATAAGGCAGATGAATACCGGATAATAGACTATATTGCCATGTTTTTCATCTTCTGCTTTATAGGCTGGCTGTGGGAAGTCGGTCTTCATCTTGTAAAGGATATGGCCTTTGTAAACAGGGGAGTTATGTATGGCCCGTGGCTTCCGATATATGGTGCGGGCGGTGTATTTATCATAGCTTTGCTCAACCGACTTAAGCACCATAAATTAAAACTGTTCGTTTCGACAATGATACTGTGCGGCGTTCTGGAGTACTTTACGAGTTTTGTAATTGAATTCTTCAGCAACAGATCATACTGGGATTACCACGATATGCAGCTGAATCTGAACGGCAGAGTATGTCTGGCAGGACTGATCGCTTTTGATATAGGCGGGTTCCTGGGAATATTCATTGTAGGTCCGCTTATAAAAAACCTGATGCACAGACTTGGCGATAAGAAAGCAAAAATCATATGCTCAATATTGATAACTCTGTTCGTGATCGACATAATCTGCTGTAATATATTCGGACCTAACATCGGAGAAGGAATAGGAAAAGAATACTCTGAAAGGGTTGTTTGCAGCGAGACTTTGTATTTGTCTGAAAAGGACGGAACTGATTAAAAGATCTGTATTGGTGACTGAAATGGATATTTATGTAGATAAAAATGTGAAGACTGATGGTAACGGCAGCCATGCAAGACCATTCAGAAGCATAAACGAAGCGGCTGTAATTGCAGAACCGGGGGATACTGTTTGGGTGTCTCCCGGAATTTATCGTGAGTCAGTAGATCCGATAAATTCCGGAACTGAAGATTCAAGAATAACCTATGTAAGTACCGAGCCGCTGGGTGCGGTGATTACCGGAGCTGAGAGAGTTTCCTCGTGGGAGCGTTATTCAGACAACGTCTGGATCGCGAGGGTAAATAACAGTCTGTTCGGAGACTATAACCCGTACACGACATTGGTATATGGCGATTGGTATTTCGCCCGTGCGGACAAGCATACGGGATGCGTGTATCTGAATGATGAAGCTATGTATGAAACTTCCTGCCTTGAGGAATGCATCCGGGGAGAGATCAGCGATGTCAGCTGGGATCCGGATAATTCCATTTATAAA
>CACZNZ010000432.1 GCA_902782625.1 uncultured Lachnospiraceae bacterium
GACTCTGTCAACGTATATTCGTATTCCTTTGTTTGCACCCCGTAAACAGCCTGTACGTCTGAAAGGTCACTCAGTGTGTAAGGGATATTACCAAAGGCAAAGGAACCTGATGCATCATTGGTAGTGGTGATGCTGGTCTTGCCCTCTGCTGTTTCAGCGCCTTCCGGCATGGGTGTACCTGCATCTGCTTCCAGTTTAAAGGTGAACATATCTTCTTCGAGTTCAGTTCCAATAAGCGTTTTAAAGCCCTCGATCTTTGCCGTGGTGCTGGCATTATAAGTATTCGTGAACTCGAGCAGATTATAATTATTTGACGCATCAATCTTTAAGGTTCCATCTCCATTGTCGCTGATTTCAACCACAACTGTATAAGAACGGCTGTCCCTGGTCACTCCTTCCATGGACATGGCGGATTCCGTTACGGTATACTTGTAGGTTTTTCCTACGTCATTTAAAGTATAGGTAATCTTATCCAGGCTGTAAGCAAAACTGTTAGTTCCGGCTTGCTGATCAACGGTGAACTTCATCACAGGATTATCAGGCATCGGAGTTCCATCTGCTGCTTCCACTGTAATGGTAAAGGTATCTCCTTCCTTAAACTTACGGCCTTCAATGAACTTGGTTCCGCTGAAGATTATCTCACCTGCGGCATCATAAGTATTCAGAATAACTTCAGTTTCTGTCTGACCCTTTCTAATCACGCCTGTCCTGCCGTTGATATTATCAGGATCCGTGGTATAACCAGCAGGCAGCGGGGTTACCTCAACCACCTTATAGTTAGTGCCCGCAGGTAATCCGAGGATTTTAAAGGATTCTCCCGCTTTCAGGGTGATTGTTGTAGTGGATTCTGAGTTGTCATCGGTCACAAGCCAGACACCGACACCGTCTTCCTCCACATAGCGTACATAAGCTGTGGCATCAAGAGTCGTGCCATTGGCAGTTTCCTTAACAGCGTCATATTCTGCACTAAAGAAGTTATTGCCAGCTGTCCCAGCAGATTCAGGGGGTGTCAGCGTAACTTGGAAACCAAACGTTTGCTCTGGATTATCGGTTCCACCAACATTCTTTTTGATCTCGAGATCTCCAGTGTCGATATTGTTGGTAAATTCTGCAATTACTGCCTGCGTCCCGGTCTTTCCAGCTTCGACGGTTACCTCGACCGGATTGGTTACAGGAATCGACCCATTGGTCGGTTCGGTCTCTTTAATCCAGTAGGTTCCTGCCGGCAGTCCTGTCACTTCCTCACTGGTTACGGATGATCCGTCTTCTGGGATTATCAGAGAAATCGTCAAAGGATTGCCATCTGACATATATGGATTTGTACAGTCTTCATCGGTATAAACAGTAAAAGTATATTTATCTGCCAGGATAGATTTAGCACTGGCACTCAACTCTTCACTGTCGTTTTCTGTTACATTCTTCTTGATCTTCAGACTGCCCTTCTCGTCTACTTCATTAATCACTCTACTGATATATGTGCCAGCTGGTTTACTCAGTTCATAGAAAACATTTGCATTCTCAGGGTCATCCATTTCATGAATCAGTGGTTTTTCTGAACCATTTATAACTGCTTTGGTTTCGAGGACGCGATAATCTACCGCGATGTCCTCAGCTCCAGGAATATCCAAGTCTGCTGGTACTGTAGCTTCAAGCTCTGAGAAAGTGCCTCTCCAATCATTTTCATTGTTTAGGGTCAAGGTGAGGGGTCCTTCATCTACCCATCTATTATCCACAAATTTGCGGATTGTATCGCTCCACTCTCCGTCTGGCCCTATTTTCTGCTGAAGTTTTACAATAACATAATCAGTATTATTATTATGGTTTTCATATCCGTCAGACCATATCTTAGCAACGCTCACATCGGTACCGGGATAGTTCTTTGCCGACATGGTATCTCCGGAATGATAGATGTAGTTGGCGTAATCGGTTGTGCCGTCAGAAGATATCTGGAACTGATAATCAAAATTGGCTAACTGATATCCTTCTGGGGCCTCTGTCTCCCGCAGATAATAATATGTGTCTTCCGCGATCGTCCAACCTAAGTTCTCCTGATCACCTTCGATTTTGATCTTACCATTGTTATCAGTAGTAAATGATACAGGATCACCGTTTTTATCAAGTACCGGATTCATATCAACGTCCAGGAGGTCAAACTTTGCACCCTGTAATCGCTTGGTCATGTTTCCGGCTTCATACTTCAAAAGGTTGATAGACGGTACAGTACCTGTACCTCCACCAGAGTTTTTACGCTCTGCTGTTTTGTGGATTTCGTCTTTGTAGTTTTTCATCTCAGCTATATTTGAGAAATCAATTGGGATGGTTTGCCCTACTTCGCCAGTATCAGTATAAATCACACGGGCTCTGTAGGTGATGACAACCTTTGTCGCGTCCGGAATGGTATAAGTCACTGTATACCCTGACATATCCCATGTGACTCCTTCACTTGGCGTGGCCTCGATTGATGTGATGTCCACACTCAGATTGTTCACAGTGTCTGTCATGGTAAGAGGCTCTCCACCGTTCAGTTCTGCCCCGGCCGGATTTAGAGTGATGCGGAAATCTGCATAAATATCCTCATCCGTCTTTTTCAAATCCTCGTCAGAGGTGAGGATCTCTTTATCAAGTCCTTCATAGGTATAGACTACAGGCGTGGTATCTGTTTCTCCCTTCCAGTCAACCGTGTTGTTAAGTGTAGCTTTTCCATCCTCAGATTGTGCGGCTCTTAGCATCAGCTTATTCAGAGCTGCCTGGTTTTTCACTGTAAGATAATAAACCAGCTTATAACCCGTATAATATCCATCCCCATCTTTTGGCAAAGAGTCAGCAGTCACCTGCAGAGTCATACCCGTGGAAGTATTGATATAACTAACCGGTCTTGCCCCTTTATTTCCCTGATAATATTGACTTCCTCCGTAAAGATAAAAGGAATCTTCCCCTCCGTTATAAGGTTCAAGAATCTCCGTATCAAACGTATCTGTAATCGTGAAGTTTTCGGATTCCACACCCGTTAACACAATTTCGTACTTATATACTGGAAATTCCACCCCGTCCACTTTTCTGGATGTGGTTTTTTCAGATGATTTCTTAACTTGATTTGCTGTAACATAGGCTGTAGCATACTTGTCCACTTTACTGCCATAGTCAAGTTGAGCATGATTTTGGTGCTCTATTCTCCAGGATTCTGTCTTCGACGCTTCCACCCAATCATCATCAATTTCTGTTTTAAGAGTAACCACAATGGTTCTTACAGAACCGGTCCCCTTCAGACCCGGCTGGTCATCTTTAGTGAAAGTAATGACAGCAGCAGCACTATCTCTATCATAAGCAAAGGTAAAGTCCTCTCCCTCTATCAATCCACTAACAACTACCGTGCCTTCCTTCACTTCTTCAAAAGCATGCTTTTCACCAACCCATTGATGAGGATAATAATCTGTTACAATCGCTTTATCTAATCCATTATTTGGAA
>CACZNZ010000433.1 GCA_902782625.1 uncultured Lachnospiraceae bacterium
AACATATAACTTTCTAATTTAAACGGCCTTGCGGTAACACTCCGCAAGGCCGCTTTTTAACCGTTCCTTCTCCCACGACCACTCATAATTCCTTTGATATATCGGTGGTCTATATTGCCGTCCATTCCGGTTCAGCCATTCTTGTTCAGGAAGCGCAAGATGATATAACCGTGATAAATAAACCTTTCATTTGTTTTATTACAATTACCCCTATGCTGCTAATGCATTCGCATTAACTCTCTCAATCGCCCTCCGAATGCCCATCCACATACTAAGATCCGTAAAGACTTCCACAACACTGCCCATGGCATTAAACGGAGCTTCCTGAAGAACGGAGAGATCCTTCATCATGCCGTTATGGACAATATATTCCACGATCTGATTTACAAAATAAATCTGCCTGCTGTTGAGACTTGTATCATTCAAGTATTCCGAAAAAGCTTCCTTCGCAGCATTCATATCAAGACCTACAATCTCTCGGACGAATTCACCTAGAGGCTTGCTTCCATACTCCGCTTCATAGTCCTCTTTTGTCCCCACCTCGCTCCAGAGAATATCTTCCAGAGCCTTTACATCGGTTTCTGTAAGCGGAATGTTATTCTTAAGCTTGTGAATCGCTATATTATCCTGATGCTGCCGGATATAATATTCCGCTTTTGCTTTATAATTCTTCAAATCGTCGTTTTCCAGCTCAGACTCTTTCCATTCTATAGAAAGGATCTGTTCGTCAAAATCCGTATCATACCGGATCTTTTTCTTCGGCAGATACTTCATCAGATCACGGAGATTCTCCCTTATATATTCAAATTCATTGATTCCTGCATTTTCAACGTAATCGGTATGAAGGATCTTATCGATCAACTCAGACTGTGCCATTATTTCCGGAATATTTGCAACGCTCTCGATATCAGCCACCTTCGTGATCAGGTCATGTCTGGCTCTTGTATATTTCTTTCCAACGAGATATGCCAGCTCAATGCCATATATCAAAGCATCGAAGCGAAGCGCGGATGCGTCGTCCGACTCCGGCTCAATCAGCGGAGCAAGCTCTTCTCGGACCAACAGCGTATCTTCATATGTTAGGGCATTGTAATTGTCCTTGCTCGCATAGATATCTACAAACTTCAGATGTTGCCGAACCGCAAAGTTATCCCTGTTCAGCTCATGAACCTTTTCTGTCATATGCTCTACAAGAGCATCCCTGTAGGCCTTCAGCCGCTTTTCATGTTGATATTGCATATCCTGCAGCTTATATACAATCTGAAATTCCAGGTTAAAGATGGCCCCTTGTAGTGCGATCATATTCGCTGTCGGTTTACCTTTGTTCATACGGAAGAATTCAAAGTTTCCGCAGAAATCAAAAATATAAAACTTATTTTTGTCCTCCCCATCAATAAGCCCAGGACAGAGTCTGGTCCCTCGACCAATCATCTGCCAGAACTTCGCCTTGCTCATGACCTTCTTGAAAAAGACCAGGTTCAGGATCTCCGGAACATCGATACCGGTATCAAGCATGTCTACGGAAATTGCGATTTGCGGGAGCTTTAACGGCTCTGAGAATTCATCGATCGCACTCTGCGCATAAGTCATGTAATTATCTATAACTTTCGCAAAGCCATTCAAATGCGGGTATTCTTTGTTAAAGACCTCCAGAATCTTTTCTGCATGATTATGATTCTTCGCAAAGATAATGGTCTTTCCAATCTTCGCGCCGTAATCAACCTTCAGGCCGTGCTCCATGAGGATATTCAGGACCACGCGGATTGTATCTTCATTGAAAATCCACTCATTGAGGGCAGAGGATGCGATACTCTCTGGCAACTCGCCGTTTTCATCTTCAAAGGTATCTTCATAAATCTGCTTATCTTCCTCAGACAGATCATCATATACGATACCCTGCTCTATAAACTTCAGCTGCGTCTCCACTGACATGAAATCTACCAGATATCCATCCTGAACCGCCTGCGCCAAATCATAGCCATAGGTGGGTACGCCATTTTCAAGTTCGAAGATCTCGTAAGTATTCTTATCGATCTCATCCTTTGGCGTTGCTGTCAGGCCGACCAAAGGCGCATCAAAATAATTGAAAATATCTCGGTATTTATTATAGATGGACCGGTGAGCCTCGTCGCAGATAATCAAATCGAAGTGTCCGCAGGTAAAGAGCTTACCCTGGTCATCCTCAATGGAATCGATACAATTCATCATAGTCTGATAGGTCGAGAAGACACAATGGGCCGTATAATTATCCTTTTCTTCCACCAAGTTCGTCACTGAGAGATCCGGAAGAAGATTTACAAAACTACGTTTGGCCTGCGTAACTAGAGAATTTCTGTCCGCCAGGAACAGAACATTCCGAATCCAACCTTGCTCTTGCAAGATTTTGACTAGCGCAATAACGGTTCTCGTTTTACCGGAGCCGGTTGCCATAACCAGGAGCGCCTTACGGCGATTTTTCTTCCCAAAGCTGTCGCAGACTGCTTTAATTGCCGCTTCTTGATAATACCGTCCCGCGATATTCTTATCGACAACGACATAGGAGAGGTTAGATCGCATCGCCTGTAGATTGAAAAGTTTTTCCAGATCACGTTTGGAATATATAACAGAGCATCTGCGTTCTGGATACAGATTATCCTGGATTCTGGTTTCAAAACCATTTGTCAGGAAGATTACCGGACGCCGGCCGTGCTTTTTCTCCAGAAGGTCCGCATAAAGCTTTGCCTGTTGGCGGCCTTTTGCCACATCCACGCAGGTACGCTTTGCTTCAATTACCGCCAACGGCCTGCCGTCGTCACCATACAGAACATAGTCAGCATATCCGACTCCCGAATGATTCGGCATTCCCTGAAGTTCCACTTCATTAATCCAGTTTCTGCCAAGAACCCATCCAGCATCCTCTAGCATGGAATCAATATAAATTCTCCGGGTCTTGTATTCAGAGATATCCAAAGGTTTCGGAACATATGTCTGCTGCTGTTCTTCACGTCGCGCAGTCAATTCCTCTTTAAGCGCAGCATTTTCCTTGATCAAGGCTTCAAGATCAACGTCTGAAATAAATGGTTCCGGAATGACCGGCTCTGGATTTTTTGCTTCAATCAGTGTCGGATCGAAGTTTCTTTCTGTATATTCATCTCCATAGCAGTACGAAATGAAGTCCATAAAAAGGAACAGGTTTTCTAAACAGAGAAGAGCCTGATCTTTTGTTACCTTTTGTCCAGTATGTGCTGCTTTGTTCCCCATCTTTCGGATGAAATCCATCCGAACCCAAAGGCTGTTATCTACAATATCACGAAATTCTTCCGTACTCATCAGGCTGACCAACTTATCATCCCATGGCATAACAAGAGAACCGTCAATGGAATACATCCATTTGACAGCAAACTCCATCGCCCTCCGGCAATTGATAATTGATGCCGACATATCAATCGGAAGAATCTTCTCCGCTGATATCGCGGCATCAGCAAAGCTGTCGAATTTCTCTTCTGTTTTTAAGAAATCAAAGTTGGTCATCTTGATTCCCCCTTATAATAATTAGGCAACTTTTGATTTGTCGACTTGAGCGACGAAAGCGGCAAATTTGTTCTGAAGCTCAAATGGTGGCAATGGTGTTCTGAATCCTGC
>CACZNZ010000434.1 GCA_902782625.1 uncultured Lachnospiraceae bacterium
AGTTACACTCTTATCAGCAAAATCAATCTTGCCGTCTTCATCAAGTGTTACATTCTCTAAAAGGGCATTCCTCTTGATCGCATTGTAGATATCCGGCTCGGATTCTTTGTCAAGGTTGATGACTTTCGCATAGCAGCCTCCTTCAAAGTTGAAGACGCCACTGTCATCCCAGCCATGCTCGTCGTCGCCAATAAGAAGACGCTTCGGATCGGTCGAAAGCGTAGTTTTGCCGGTTCCGGACAGACCGAAGAAGATGGCAGTGTTCTCGCCGTTCATATCTGTGTTGGCAGAGCAGTGCATAGAAGCAATGCCTTTCAGCGGCAGATAATAGTTCATCATAGAGAACATACCTTTTTTCATCTCTCCGCCATACCATGTATTGAGGATAACCTGCTCACGGCTGGATACATTAAAGACAACTGCGGTTTCGGAATTAAGTCCGAGCTCTTTGTAATTCTCCACCTTTGCCTTTGAAGCGGTATAAACCATAAAGTCAGGTTCAAAAACAGCAAGTTCTTCTTCCGTAGGCTTGATAAACATATTTCTTACAAAATGTGCCTGCCATGCAACTTCCATAATGAAGCGTACAGCCATGCGGGTATCCACATTCGTACCACAGAAAGCATCTACCACGTAAAGCTTTTTATCAGAAAACTCCTTTAAAGCAATCTCTTTACAGGCTTTCCAGGTCTCTTCACTTGCCGGATGGTTGTCATTGGGATATTCTGGTGTTGTCCACCATACTGTATTCTTCGATGTTTCATCCATAACAATGAATTTATCTTTCGGAGAACGTCCGGTGTAAATGCCTGTCATAACATTTACGGCATCGAGTTCACTGAGCTGTCCTTTATCATAACCGGTAAGAGAAGGGTCCATCTCGTCCTGGAACAATTGCTCATAGGATGGATTATAGATAATCTCAGTTGTTCCTGTAATACCGTATTTGGTTAAATCGATTGTTGACATAATCATCACTCTTCTTTCTATTAATTTTTAATTGCTGTTGGCAATTCAAACAAGATTGTACATGAAATCGTATAAAAAATCAAGAGTAGCTTGATAATTATGTAACAAATGGCCGATTGCTTTTTTTTAAAGAGTATGATATGATTTAGTCCATGCGGACATGGCGGAATTGGCAGACGCGCCAGATTTAGGATCTGGTTCCCCGGGAGTGCAGGTTCAAGTCCTGTTGTCCGCATTTTTTATATTATTTTCATTTTTTTCATATCTAATTCATTTGCTTAGCCATATCATTTCGATATGCCTCTTCCCTTGACACACTGTTTTTATAATGGAATAATAAAAAAATGGAATAATTATGAATTCTGTTTCATATTGGAGGTACAGGAATGGATTTTCGATCCTTAAGATATTTTATGGTAGTGGCGGAGGAGTTAAACATCACCAGGGCTGCCGGTCTTTTGAAGATGAGCCAGCCACCTCTTAGCAATCGCATCAAACAGCTGGAACAAGATCTGGGTACCACTCTTTTTATTCGTAAGAGAAACGGACTGATTCTTACGCCTACGGGTGAAATCCTCTATAAAAGGGCACGGCAGATGATGGAACTGTCAGAGAGGACGCGAGAGGAGATTATCGGTTTTGAAAAGGAACTATCCGGGAATCTGATCCTGGGGACGGTCGAAGGCAGAGCACCTTTCCTTCTGGCCAGATGGATCTCAGGATTCCGGGATGAGTTTCCACTGGTAACATACAATGTCCGTCACGGTGGAAGTGATGATATTTTAGAGCAGCTTTATCATCATCTGATCGATATTGCGATCATTGCTTCTCCCTACAATCATGAGTTGCTGGAAGGATTCTCGGTCGGGACACAGCCATGGGTGGCAATCATGCCCTGTGAACATCCACTAGCCAAAAAAGAAGGAAGACAGATATCTCTTTCCGAACTGAAAGGGGAGCCGTTGATTCTTCCGGAGAGGACTTCCAGACTGGAATCGATAGAACAGTGGTTTTCAGAGCAGGGGATGGTTCCCAATATGATCTGCAGGCTTTCAAGTTATATCAATGCGGTGGCTCTCGTAGAACAGGGAGTGGGGATCTGTATTTTTCCTCAGACGACTTACTCCCCGAATCCGTATGTGGTTACAAAACTGATTACAGATACACCGAAGTATGCAGAGTATGTTCTGGTCTATCTGAAAGATCATCCGCTTTCGGAACTGGCGCAGAGTTTTGTGGATTATGTGAAGGATTTCCAGGAAGAAAAACGTATCCACACAACCCGGTTTATGACAAAGGAAGAGGAATTTGCGATGCCGGAAAATGCAACTCTTTTATAAAAATCCACATTTGATATGAGAATCGGAAATTACAGAAAGGAACGAAATCTATGTTAAAACCCAATATGCATTATGGCGATCTGAAAGAATCCTATCTGTTTGCACATATCGCACGCAAGACAGGGCTTTTTCTCGAAAAAAATCCAGATAAACATCTGTACCGTATGGGAATCGGCGATGTATCCCTGCCTCTGGGCAGATCAGTGATTGAAGCGCTGCATGAGGCAGTAAATGATCAGTCCCAAAAAAGCAGTTTCCATGGATATATGCCGGAATGCGGAGATCCTGATCTTCGAAAAATCCTGGCCTCTTATTATAGGAAGAGAGGCGTGGATCTTCTGGAAGAAGAGGTGTTTGTATCAAGCGGGGCCAGTGATGAGTTGGGAGATATTCTGGATCTTTTTGATCAGGAGAGCAGTGCACTGGTGATAGAGCCTGCTTACCCGGCTTATGTGGATGCCAATGTGATTGCCGGCAGAAAGATCATTCATCTTGCCTCAGGGAAAGAAAACGGATTTTTGCCGGAACCGGCTGATGATCAGGAAGGAGATATTATTTATCTTTGCTCCCCGAATAATCCGACAGGTGCGGTTTTTGACCATGCAAAACTGAAAGCATGGGTCGATTACGCAAACAAAAACGGAGCAGTGATTCTGTTTGACGCCGCCTATGAAGCATTTATAGAAGATCCGGCTCTTCCCCACAGCATTTTCGAGGTCGAAGGGGCAAAAACCTGCGCGATCGAGATTTGTTCATTGTCTAAGACTGCAGGATTTACCGGTACAAGGCTGGGTTATACCGTGATTCCGAAGGCGTTAAACCGACAGGGCATGAATCTTCACGATATGTGGGTGCGCAACAGGACCACCAAAACCAATGGTGTCTCATACATCATTCAGAAAGGGGCCGCTGCAGTTTTCACAGAGGAAGGGCAGCGTCAGATCAGAGAAAATATCAGTATATATAAAGAAAATGCAAGACACCTCATGGAGACACTGGATCAACTCGGAATCTGGTATTGCGGTGGAAAGAATTCGCCTTATATCTGGATGGAGTGTCCGGACAATATGGGGAGCTGGGACTTTTTTGACATTCTGCTTGAAAAAGCCCAGATTGTTGGTACGCCTGGGGAGGGATTCGGTTCGTGCGGGGAAGGATATTTCAGATTTTCTACATTTGGAAGTCCGGAAGATACGAAAGAAGCTGCTAAAAGACTCAAAGAACTTCTGGAATAAACAGTTATTGGTTCCTGATTGCATCAAACTCCGTCGTCATGTATACTATAAGATAAGAAGGAAAATATGACACCGGAGAAAGGAAGAAATGAGCATGAGAAAAAGACTGTTAGTGTATATATTATTTGTAATAATGCTTTGCATGCCTGTAAAAGTAATGGCAGCAACGCCTCTTATCACGAAAGATCAGGCCAATCCCAACAACTGTTATTTTCATTTTGACGGGAAGATATGGGTATATTCGACCTCTCGCTACAAGTCAGAAGTATCCAGGGCAGTCAGGCTTTTAAATAAAAAATACCCGGTTTTTAAGGTGACTGCCGCTAAAAACAAAAGAGATGTCTGGGTCAAAGACAAACAGTCGGTCTCCAGAAAGAATGTATGTGCCTACACCGTCCACCGGACCGGTACGATCACGGTTGTACGTAGTACAATGAAAAAAATGAATAAGAGGATGCGGATTCTGGTCATTGCACATGAACTCTGTCATGCGGCTGGGCTGAATCATTCAAACTCAAGGAAAAGCCTGATGTATCCATATGTGAATAAACTGAAGATCAAGACACTTTCCAAAGCGGATGTAAAGGCTCTGCACAAGGCTAAGAAACTCTGGAAACAGGATAACGACAAAAGAAAAAGGATCATCCGTGAGCTGCTCGCTGCAGAACAGCTCGGACAGGGAATTCGTATGTGGATCAGTGGCCGGTCCATCATGTTTGTGGTTTTCCCGGAAAGGGGGACAACCTATTCTTCCTCCAATCCCGGTGTGATGGAAGTCTATCCGTCCGGAGCAGTTGTGATCAACTATCCGGGAGATGCCGTGCTGACAGCCAACAATAATGGCCAGATCCACAGATTCCGATTTAGATTTACTTACTGATACATATCAGATCAATGATCATTATCTGACAGGTCCGGGTCCGGGGCAACATCCTGAACGGTGAGTTGCGTCAGTGCACGGTCGGTCGGATTGTCTTTTCTGGCCAGACGATTGGCCTGATTGATAATGGCATTCTCAAAATAATTTCTGACGGCACGTCCATTTGATGATGTGCCGTTTTTTGCGTGCTCATCATAATAATCCTGAAAATACTGTATGACAACTTTTTTGGCAGAGGATGTCAGTTTATACCCGGAACCGTCGCACATGGATAAAAAGATTTTATACAGCTCTTCAGCGCTGTAATCTTCGAACATGATGAATTTGTTGAAACGGGACCGCAGACCGGGATTCGAATCCAGAAATTGTTCCATCAGTTCAGGATAGCCTGCCACGATCACGATGAAATCATCCCGGTGATCTTCCATGGCTTTTAAGAGTGTGTCGATCGCTTCCTGTCCGAAATCATTCCCTTCGCGAACAAGAGTGTAGGCTTCATCGATAAACAGAATACCGCCCATGGCCTGGTTGATCTTCTCCTGGGTTTTCATGGCAGTCTGACCGACATAACCGGCTACCAGACCGGCACGATCAATCTCCACAAGCTGTCCTTTGGATAAGACGCCGATTTCACGGTATATGCCAGAAAGCAGTCTGGCCACTGTGGTTTTCCCGGTGCCGGGATTGCCGGTAAAGACCAGATGTAAGGATACAGAAGTAGATTTCATACCCCTTTCTTTACGTAGTTTTGTGACCCTGGCCAGGTTGATCAGAGACTCCACCTCTTTTTTTACGCCGGAAAGCCCCACCAGTTTATTGAGCTTATCCAGAAGGTGCTCCAAAGACTCTTTCTCCGTTTCTTTAGGAGGAAGAGTAGTGGCAGTGCCGGCGGAATCTTCAGGATTGATATTCAGTCTGGCTAATGTTTCTGGCAGCTGGGATACATCAAGGGTAGATTCTACGATGCGAATGGATTCTTCATCTAAAAGCTGTCGGTAGGTATCGTAATTATCTTTGGCTTTTAAAACGTTCTTCTTAGAGGCAAGCCATGTATAGCAGGCCGCTTCCTTGATCCGTCCGTTTTCCCCGCAGAGACACCCGAGATTGTTAAGGGCTGTACCCAGATAGCGGGCATCCTGATTCCGATAATCGATATTTTTACGGTAGTACTCCATGGCCTTGCGCGAATCTTTGGACGAGTAGGCAGGATAGAGCCTCGGATGATAGATGTTGCCAAGGATATAGCAGGCATTGGCATTCTTAAGCCGTGCGGAATGCGTCAGAAAAGTAATGGATTCCTCCTGACAGTTTTCGTGGAATTCGATGACTTTCCGACAATAGGCATTGCCCAGATTATAATAGTAGACTCCGGATTCCCCGTCCAGCTCAATCGCCTTTTTGAAATACTGGATCGCCTGATCATATTGTTTGCTGTTAAAAGCCTGGATTCCTGATTTGTTATATTCTTCTGCTTTGTTGTTTAACATGGAGCACCTCGATCGGTTTGTTTTATAATCTGTGTCTATTCTACGACACATGGCCTGTTTTATGCAACATCGGAAATGAATCTTTTGAGAAAAACATGGTGGCAATATTTTGACATGGGAAGAACACGATTTTACAGTAATAATTAAACAAGAGAGATATAATATTGTGTTTTTGAGAGTAATATTATGTCATAAAAATACAATTCTGATGACAAAAAATTACCAAAAACTCTTGCGGCTGTCTATTGAAAATGCTATAATAACTAAAGTATTATTAAAAAGTCGGCGTTATTTTACTATCGCCGGTGCGGTATTTTCATAGGAGGTATATCAATGAAAAAATGGATAGCATTATTACTTGCTTCGATGATGGCATTCTGCCTTCTCACAGGATGTGGAGCTTCTCAGCCGGCGCAGGAAGAAGCTACAACAGAAGCTGAAGAAGCAGACACTGAAGAAGCAGAAGATCCGATGGCTACAGGCGATGCGAGCAAGGATGATCCGCTTAACCAGGATGATATCGGCGAGAAAGAAATCCTCGTTGTAAGTTTTGGAACCAGTTTCAATGACAGCCGTGTTGCTACGATCGGTGCCATTGAGAATGCAATTAAAGAAGCTTATGAGAAAGACGGATG
This sequence comes from uncultured Lachnospiraceae bacterium, assembly GCA_902782625.1. Lineage (GTDB taxonomy): Bacteria > Bacillota > Clostridia > Lachnospirales > Lachnospiraceae > Anaerobutyricum. The sequence continues at coordinate 6,547 of CACZNZ010000434.1, forward strand.
GAGCGTTCGTCGTGCATTTACCAGTGATATCATTATCAACCATGTTAAAGAATTCGGTGAGGACATCGATTCCGTGGACGTTGCACTGCAGCGTGCAAAGAAAAATGGTGTAAAACAGCTTGTTGTTCAGCCAACACATCTTATGAGCGGTGCTGAGAATCAGGAACTTCAGAATACTCTTGCAGATTTCTCCAATGATTTTGAAATCTCCATCGGCTCCCCGCTTCTGACATCAGATGATGATTACAATAGAGTTGCTGAGGCACTGATTGAGGCAACCAAAGATTATCAGGATGACAAAACGGCCATCTGCTTCATGGGACATGGAACACCTGCAGAGAATACTCTCGTTGATCCGAAAGAATCCAACAAGACCTATTCCAAGATGCAGGAGATCCTTACTGAAAAAGGTGGAAAGAACTACTATGTCGGCGTTGTTGAGTCCGATATCGAAGGACTTAGCCTTGATTCTCTGGTACCGAAGGTAAAAGAAGGCGGAGAATATGAAAAGGTTGTATTAAGACCGATGATGGTTGTTGCAGGAGATCATGCAAACAACGATATGGCTGATGAGGAAGATCCTGAATCCTGGGCTAGCACATTCAAGAGCGAAGGCTATGAGGTTGAGACTGTGATCGAAGGTCTTGGACAGCTCGAAGGAGTTCAGCAGATTTATGTTGATCACGCAAAAGAAGCGATTGACAATATCGGGAAATAATCATAATACTTTTTGATGCATCTGATACTTTTTGATAATACAAAGATGAATAAAAGGTAGCTCGAAGTATTTCGGGCTACTTTTTTTGAAAGGAGAAAACATGGAACGATTTATGAAAAAAATCCTTGGTTTTAGCTGTATCTTCATGCTCCTTGTACTTGCCGGATGTGGGAACAGCCCTGCAGGAGAAGCGACCACGCAGGAAAAACCATCTGAAAAATATACCGCTGTCGCAGATAAAAGTGATATGATCAAGGTCGATGAGGTAGAAGATGACACGATGGTGCCTGTTAAAGCAGATAAACTGAAAGAAGGCACCTATCCGATTAAAGTAGCTACAAGTTCTACCATGTTTCCGGTAACTGCCTGTGATCTGACTGTGAAAGACGGAAAGATGAGTGCGGTTATGACCATGAGTGGTACCGGCTACCTGTTTGTTTATATGGGAACGGGAAAAGAGGCAGCCAGTGTTTCCGAGAAGCATTATATTCCTTTTGAAGAGGCGGCAGACGGAACACATACATTTACCGTGCCTGTAGAGGCGTTGGATCAAGGAATCCCATGTGCAGCTTTTAGCAAAAAGAAGGAAAAATGGTATAACCGATCCATTCTTTTCAGGTCTGACTCCCTTCCGAATGAAGCATTCGCAGATGGTGTCCTTCAGACCGTGGAATCCCTTGGCCTTTCTGATGGGGAATATACCTGTGACGTGGAGCTCGGCGGAGGAAGCGGGAAAGCTACTGTAAATTCCCCTGCACAGTTAAAGGTCAGTGACAAAAAGGTCACAGCCCGTATAGAATGGAGCAGTCCGAATTACGACTACATGATTGTTAATGAAGAAAAATTCCTTCCGTTAAATCAGGACGGTAATTCTATCTTTGAGATACCTGTTCGTGCTTTTGATATCAGAATCCCGGTAATAGGAGATACCACAGCGATGAGCCAGCCTCATGAGATTGAATACACTCTGAAGTTTGATTCCTCTTCGCTGAAGGAGAAATAATCATGAAAAAAACTATTTGGATTATAGCATTGACAGTAGCCGCCATAATGATGCTTGGCGGCTGTGGGAAAACCCAGAAAGCAGCCTCCTTTGATTCCCTGGAATCAGAAGGACAGGTAGAGCTTTCCCATGCTACACAGTTTACAATAGAAAAATATAAGGGTGGATACGCCCTGATTACGATTGCCGATGAAGACCGGTTCCTGCTGGTTCCGGAAAATGCATCTGATCCGGACAATCTTCCGGAAGATGTCACACTGATTCATGGCCCCTTATCCCATATTTATCTTGCGGCTTCGTCTGCAATGGATTTTTTCCGGGTTCTTGACAGCCTGCCTCTTGTGACGATGACGAGTACGCAGGCATCGGACTGGAGTTTTCCGGAGGTTCGTGATGCCATTGAATCAGAAGACATGTACTACGTGGGAAAATACAGTGCACCCGACTATGAAGTGATCATTGATGAGAACTGTTCTCTTGCCATAGAATCAACGATGATCTATCATAGCCCTCAGATCAAAGAGAAACTGGAGGCGATGGGTATTCCGGTACTTGTAGAACGTTCCAGCTATGAGACGGATCCTCTGGGCAGAATGGAGTGGATCAAACTTTATGGCCTTCTCTGTGGAAAAGAAGAAGAAGCGAATACATTTTTTGAGGAAAAAACAAAGGAAATGGAATCCGTGATTACACAGGGAGAAGCAAGTGGAAAGACGGTTGCTTTCTTCTACATTAATTCCGCAGGACAGGCAGTGGTGCATAAGCCGGGAGATTACATTTCCAAGATGATCGGTATGGCAGGTGGACAATATGCTTACGATGATCTTAAAGCAGAAGATGATAATGCCCTGTCTACCATGAAAATGGATATGGAAGCCTTCTTTGACAAAACGAGAGATGCCGATATCCTGGTCTATAACAGTACGATTGAGGGTGATCTTAAGGATATCAATGCACTGATCGATAAGAAGGCATCTTTTAAGGAATTCAAGGCGGTCAAGAACAAGGACGTTTGGTGTACAGAGAACAATATGTTCCAGCAGACTACCGGACTTAGTGATATGGTAGAGGAAATGTATCAGATTTTCCATGATCAGGCAGGAAACGGAGAGAATCTGACCTTCCTTCACAAACTGGATTGAGAGGAATCTTAAGTCATGAGGAATAAAGACAGAGCGAGATATATGATAGGATTCGTGATACTGTTTGCCCTTCTGTTTCTTTTGCTGGTGTGGAATATGAATGAAGGAAGTGTGAAGCTCTCATTTTCTGAAGTGCTTCATATCCTTTTCTCCCACGATAATCAGTCGATTAAAGGACACATTATCTGGGAAATCCGGCTGCCGAGGCTGATCGCTGCCATGGTACTTGGAGGGGCTCTTGCGGTCTCAGGTTTCCTGCTTCAGACATTCTTTTCCAACCCCATTGCCGGACCTTTTGTTCTGGGTATTTCCTCAGGAGCAAAGATGGTTGTAGCCATGGTGATGATCGTCTCTTTGTCCAGGGGACTTGTCGTTCATTCCGTGACGATGGTGATAGCGGCTTTTGCGGGATCACTCCTTTCGATGGCTTTTATCCTGATCATCTGTGGTGTCATGATCGGCTATATCTGCTCGGCCATAACAGAGTTTGTCATCACCTTTGCCGATGACTCCAATATCGTCAATCTCCACAACTGGTCCCTGGGTAGCTTTTCAGGTATCAGTTGGGAAAATGTCGGCATTATGACCGTCATCGTTACTTTGTCCATGGTCTTCGCATTTCTTTTGTCCAAGCCGATGAGTGCTTATCAGCTGGGGGAGACATACGCAAGAAACATGGGTGTGAATATCAAAGTTCTTCGATTTGAACTGATTTTCCTATCCAGTATTTTATCAGCCTGTGTTACGGCTTTTGCGGGCCCCATTTCATTTGTCGGTATTGCAGTGCCTCATCTGATCAAAAATCTGTTCAGGACATCCAAACCGATTGTGATGGTTCCTGCCGGATTTCTGGGAGGGGCTGTATTTTGTATGTTGTGTGATCTGATCGCCAGAACAGCATTTGCCCCGACAGAGTTAAGCATCAGTTCGGTAACAGCTGTTTTCGGTGCGCCGATCGTTATCTGGATCATGCTGCATCGAGACAGACGATAGAAAGGCAGGGGAGACAGACTATGGGAAAAACGATTATACATACCAAAGATCTTGCTGTCGGATATGATAACAAAACGATCGTCAAAGATGTCGCCTTTGCAGTAGAACAAGGTAAGATTC
>CACZNZ010000435.1 GCA_902782625.1 uncultured Lachnospiraceae bacterium
AATTGTGACTGTCAAAAGTATTCTTCGCATTTTCATAGATAAACTATACCACATATCACCTGTCAGAGGTGTAAAAACAGGCCTTTTGCAATTGCTTAATTGTGTGTTTTGAGCTACTATAATTACATGGAAACACTGAATAATCTATACAAGAACACGGTTCTCAACACTGCAGTGAAATGCATCGCCATCTGCGCCATGGTCGTTATGGTGGTAGTTGGCGTTACTGTATATAAGGCAAATGTAACTGGTCTGGCAATCCTGATCCTGTTTACGGTAGTATACGTTCAATTACCCGGCCTGATGATCCTCCGGCTCCTCAGCATGAAGATGAGGCACATCTCAACAACTCTATGCGCTGGATTCTTCGCCGGATGGGCTTTCGTAACACTTCAGTATTTCATCTCCGATCTCACTGAATCAAACATAGTGCTTTACTGTATAGGCCCCATTTTTACCATAGCGTATATCGCTTCCGTTATAAAGCAGAAGGAAAGAAGAATCTGTTCGAACAGATTCCATTTTAACAGACTGTCAGCAGCATTCTGTGTCTTTGCTGCTTTAGCGCTCTTCTATGCGCTGTTATCAACCCAGTATCTGTATCTTTCACCGGCAGAGAGTGATTTCACATACATGAACGCAGACAAGGCCTATCACATCGGCCTGATTGATTCTCTGTCCCACGGATGGCCGCTGGTCAGTCTCTGGGTGCAGGGCAGAATTATTAAATACCATGTGTTCACGGAACTGCTTCTGTCTGTTCCGGTGAGACTGTTCGGCGTAACCGCGGATGTCGCCTTCTTCTCCTTCAACCCGATTCTGACGACGTATGTATTCGGTCTTTCAACCTATGTTCTCTTCCGGGAACTGCTGGGGCGTCCGGAACGCGCTGGTCTTTGCTCGCTGATTGTAATGCTTTCAAATTTATACTTGACCAGATCGATTCACACATCGTTGGCATTCCACTTCGCTTTGATCAACGACAACGCAGTGGGCTACGGCATCAGCGGAGCCATGCTCTTCCTGGTGCTGTTCAAAGACTGGTATAAGAAATACGAATCGAACGAAGGACATATTAAGGAGTTGCTGTTCCTGACCGCCTTCACCATGCTGCTGACCGGCATCAAAGGGCCGATTGCCATGGTGCTCGTTCTCTCCCTTTGGGGAACATTTATCATAGGATTCATTCTGCGGAAAGTCAGCTTCAGAACTGCGCTGCCTTTGCTTCTGCTCTCTATCGCATTCCTTGTGGTCTACGTATTGGTTATGGGAGGTAAAGGTACGTCCAATGGAAGCGGTGATTCTATTTTCGCCTTTGCGACTATTGCCAACATCGCTTTCTTCCACGACCCGCTGATTCTCTTCATGAAGGGAATGGGACTTCCTAAGATCATCCGTCTCGCTGTAATGCTGGTCGTTTTTATGATCTTCCTCCTCACAGCCTTCATTTTACCGTTCACCATCGGTTACATCCGCGAGATGATACTGGTGTTCTCGGGGCGGAAAGACTACGACTTCAGCAGAGTACTGGTGTACGCCTGCTTCCTGGTTGGGCTTGCACTCCTGTTCGTCATGAATTACAGCGGCCACAGTCAGGTTTACTTCGGCCTCGTCGCGGTATTTCTGGCTCCTTTGATTACCTTCTGGTTCTTTGAGGACATGGAGGGAAACAGAAGCGCACTTATGCGGATTGTCCGTGCGATCTTCGTTATCTGTCTGATTCTGACCTCTCTGACCTTACTCACACACTTCAAGGGCATGATAGGCTCAGCGATTTACCATTCAGATGATTCCATAGAATATAATCTCTACATGAGCATCAGCGATGAGGAGTACAATGCCATGATGTGGATTAACGAGAACACGCCTGAAGACAGTCTTCTTGCCACAGACAGATACAGCAGCGTCCCACCTGCGGAGTACAATTATGAGAACAGATGGACCAACCGTTTCTTCCTGTACGCCACTTATGCGAATCGATTCTGTTATATTGCGGGCTCCGGCTACAATCTTCCGGCAGGCGACTGGGTCATCCGAAAAGAAATGATTGAGACGAATGAACAGCTTTATGATCCTGCCAACAAAGCACGGGGCGATTTGGCGAGAGAGCTCGGCGTAGACTACGTCATAGTATCGAAGCGTTTCAACGACAGGGGCAGTCTGAAGAGCGACGATTACATTCCTTGCTATTCAAACGAAGACATTGACATTTATGAAATAAGCGGAGATAATTGAGCCTGGAGGGAATAGAAGATGAAAAAGAAAACTATAATACTGCTTGTATTGGCACTTACACTATCGCTTTGCTTTGCTTTCACAGCCTGCGGCGGTAACGACAGCAACGAGGAACCCACTTCAACGGAAGCAGAAGCGACAACGACAACAGAAGACCTTTCCAACCTTAATGATGAACAGCTCGCATCAAAAGCCGAGGAATTAAATCAGGACGAATCCAATTTCTTCGGGAAATGGGAAGCGACTTCAAACAACGCGAAGAATCTCTATGGTTTTCTGGAAGTCACAATCAATGAAGACGGTACCGTCATTATGGACATGGCCGAAGAACATCTGGAGGGCACCTGGGAAAAGGTCGACGGCGGTATTCACTTCCAGAACGAGCTCTTTGATGGAGACTGCTTCTACGGCAAAAAGTGTAAGATGGTAATCAAAGAAATTGAAGAAGACGATGAAATCAAAGTGACATTAACAAAAGTGGAATGATCATTCCACTTTTGTTTCATTTATGAGCTTCTCTACAACTCTCCTGCTGGCGTTTCCGTCATCAAGGGAGTTGTATTTTTTATTGAATTCTCTATATTTCTCGTCGTACGTTAAATTGTTGCTTTTAATCGCCTCGATAAGTTCTTCTTCTGTCTTGACGATCGGACCCGGCAATTCAGCGATATCGATATAGAATCCGCGTATTGCATCCGCGTATTCCTCCAAATCGTACATATAGAAAATCATCGGACGCTTCAGATTCGCGTAGTCGAAGAACACGCTGGAGTAATCTGTAATCAACAGATCTGTAATCGTGTAAAGCGGCGTGATATCGTCCAAACCGGATACATCAAAGATAAATCCTTCAAATCTGCTGAAGTCAAACTGGCTGGCGACGAAGTAGTGCGCCCGGAACAGAATGACATATTCATCCGACAACTCCTGCTTAAGTTCTTCGAAGTCTATATGCGTATCGTAAGTGTAGCCTGCCCCGTCATGCTGGTTGTCTCTGAAGGTAGGGGCATACAGTATAACCTTTTTATCCTTCGGCAAACAGAGTTTTTCCTTCACGGATTCCGCATAATTCTCATCAAAATGGAACAGTAAATCGTTTCTCGGATACCCTGTCTCAATGATGATATCTTCTTTCCCGAGTTTCACCAGATTAAATGCACTGGTGAATTTCTCCGAAGCAAATGCAGAAGGCGAGATGAAGTAATCGTATCGCACCACATCCAAATCGTTCTTCTGATTTATTTCCGCCAGCGAATTCAGTGCGTTCCCCGTCTCAATCTCGATGTCACAGCGGAGTTTCTTGAGCGGCGTGCCGTGCCAGGTCTGCAGGAATACCTGTCCTCTCTTCTTGGAGATACCGTAGTCCAGATTGGAATTGGTCACTACATACTTCGCGGTTGCATAATATCTGTAATAGTCGTCAGATCTAAGCGTCACGACTGTCACTCTGTCATTCTGTGGAATCTCCTCAGCTTTCGATGGATCGTTCAATACCCAGATGAATCTGAAATCAGCAAATCTCGGATCACTGATCATATACTCGTAGATGGCCTTCGGATTGCATCCATACTGTCTCCCCATGAATGTTTCAAAGATGACCATCTTGTCATCAAGTTCTGTTCCACGGGACAGTCTTCTGTACCTGCTTTCCTTTAATTTGACATGTACCTTTCTGACGAATACACGCAGCTTCGCGTGGTTCATCAAAAATTTTCTGAAATATTTAGCGAGTGAGCCCATAAATAAAATCTCCCAGTTTCTGCGTGCAGTTCTCTGTCTCTACAGAAATATATTTCTTCCTGAATTTGTTTAGGGCATCGTAATCGTATGGATCCGCCATCATCGTGGCGAGTTGCCTGGCGTCTTTCGATGAAGCATCCGGCATTTCAATTAGTGGGTCGACGTTAAGCCCCGTCTGTTCCTTGTATTCATCGATATCATAAACGTAGAAGTAAATCGGCTTACCAGTGAGGGATGCCTCTACGCCAATGGCCGAATAGTCTGTGATCACTCTGTCACAGGCACACAACCATTCATAAGAACTGTAATTCCTGTCACTTATGTTCTCCTCATCGTATAGTGGATGGAGCTTGACTATGAGCCGAAATCTGCTGTCATCTAACGCGTTCATGAGACTTGTCACATCCACAGGTCTACCTTTCCTGAACGTCGGAGCATATAGGATAATCTCCTGATCAT
>CACZNZ010000436.1 GCA_902782625.1 uncultured Lachnospiraceae bacterium
CCTCCTGGGCAGTTTTGCCTCTGCCTGGCTGCATCAGAAGCTGGGTAAGATTCTTACCGAACACACTGATTGCGCCTTCCTGAGCCGTTTCCGTGAGCGCATTACGGATATCTCTTTCAATCGCAGGGGCAAGCAGGCGGTGATAACTGTCCTCCACCGCTTCTTCAACCTGCTCTCTGAAAGTTGGTTCCTGTGTCTTGATCATCGTTTTTTTCAGCGTCATAAGGATAGGCGCTTCCATGATCTCGACTTTAACCTGCAGGAATTTTTCCTTCTCACCACGGTTGACAGCAAGAATCTGATGCCCGGAACATTTGGCAAGCGGCTCTCTGAAATGATAATAGGTCTCGTAAACCGATTCCGCATCCTCATCTTTTGCCTTTACGGAGAGAAAGCCCTGTTTCATTGTCCAGCGTCGGATTCCTTCCCGAAGATCTGCCCGGTCAGCAATCTGTTCTGCGATGATATCCCTCGCTCCCGCAAGTGCTTCTTTTATGTCAGCTACTTCTTTTTCTTCACTGACAAATGCTTCAGCTTCCTCCTGGGCAGTTTTGCCTCTGCCTGGCTGCATCAGGATCTCCGCAAGCGGTGCAAGACCTTTTTCCCTTGCCATGATTGCGCGGGTCCTCTTTTTCGGACGGTAAGGACGATAAAGGTCGTCCACTGCCACCTGCGTCATCGCCTCCCGGATCTTCTGCTCAAGTTCAGGGGTCAGTTTCCCCTGGCTGTTGATCTGCTCGATAACCTGCGTCTTTTTTTCTTCGAGATTGCGAAGATAGTTCAGTCTTTCATGGAGATTACGCAGTACTTCGTCATCTAATCCGCCCGTCACATCCTTTCGGTATCTGGCGATAAAAGGAATCGTATTTCCCTCATCAATCAGTCTGACAGCCGCTTCTGTCTGATTATTGTTTATCGATAATTCTGTTGAAATCTGTGAAATGATGTCCATAGCCATGTACTCCTGTATCAATTGGTCTGAACCCAGCGAAGATAGGCATTCATAAACGGATCGAGATTTCCATCCATCACGCTTTGTACATTTCCAATCTCCTCATTGGTCCGGTGATCCTTCACCATGGTATAAGGCTGCATCACGTAGGAACGAATCTGATTGCCCCATCCGTTATCCGTCACTTCTCCCCGGATATCCGAAAGTTTCTCCCGATTCTCCTGTTCTTTTAACAGATAGAGTCTGGCCTTCAGAATCTGCATCGCCTTGTCTTTATTCTTATGCTGTGATCTTTCATTCTGACACTGTACCACTACTCCTGTCGGAAGATGGGTGATTCGTATCGCAGAATCTGTCTTATTGATATGCTGTCCACCTGCCCCACTTGAGCGATAGGTGTCGATCCTGATATCTTCATCAGCGATCTCCACAGAAAGATCCTCCTCGATATCCGGCATCACATCACAGGAAGCGAAGGACGTCTGCCTTTTTCCCGCCGCATTAAACGGAGAGATTCTTACAAGTCGGTGGACACCTCTCTCGGACTGAAGATAGCCAAAAGCATGCTCTCCGTTCACCTGAAATGTAATCGATTTGATACCGGCTTCCTCTCCGTCAAGATAATCGAGAACTTCCGTCTTGAATCCGTGCCGTTCAGCCCACTTGGAATACATACGGTAAAGCATACCCGTCCAGTCACAGGACTCCGTTCCTCCGGCACCGGCATGGAGCGTTACGATGGCATTGTTGTTGTCATACTCTCCAGAAAAAAGCGTCTGTGTTTTAAGATCTTCAAACGAAACTATGAATTCCCCCATCAGCTCATCGATATCTGAAATCACACTGGCATCATTTTCTTCATTGCCCAATTCAATCATCGTATCAATATCGTCCATGATCAGCTCGAGAGAATGATAAGAACTGACAACGTCCTTCTTCTCCTTGAGCGTCTTCATCACTTTCTGGGCCTCATTCGGATCCGACCAGAAATCATCCGCCCGCATCTGTTTTTCGAGGTCCTTGACCTCTGCCTTTTTCTCGTCCAGATGAAGCGCTTCTCTTAATTCCTGCATCGGCTCTCTGTATTCATTCAATTGCAGTCTGAATTGATCTAATTCAACCAAATTCCTCTGCCTCCTTTTTTGTAAATATCTCTGTATAGAAAACGCACAGTGTCACACTGCGGTGAAGAACACCGCAGGCAGCACTGTGCACGTTTTAGTGCTTATCTGTAGAACTGTCAGCTTGCAAACTTGCCATGACAGTTCTTATACTTCTTCCCACTGCCGCATGGACAAGGAGAATTTCTTCCGATCTTGGCTTCTTTTCTTCTGTATGGTCCACGGGAAACCGTGTCGTCTTTATTGGTTCCGGTCGCTTTTGCCACCTGTTCCCTCTCCACACGCTGTTCAATCTTGACATGCATCAGGGCACCCACCGTGTCATGGCGAATATTCCTGGTCATCTCTTCGAACATGTCAAATCCAATGTATTTATACTGGACAACCGGATCTTTCTGTGCGTATGACTGCAGGCCGATACTCTGGCGAAGCTGATCCATATCATCGATATGATTCATCCATTTGCTGTCAATGACTTTCAAAAGAATGACTCTCTCTACTTCACGGATACCATCCTGGTATACTGCCGCTTCTTCTTCGGAAACCTCAGCAAGTTCTTCCTCCGTAAGGTTGGAATGAGCCTTGGAGAAATCATCGAATTCCTTTTCCTTGGCATGGTAGATCGCAAGTGCTTCATCCTGAAGTCTCTCGATCACTTTCTGAGGATCATCTGCCTGAATCTCTTCCTCCGTAAGGCGAATCGGAGCAAGGGGGATCTTTCTACGAAGAGATTCATTGAGCTGAACCATATCCCAATTGGCAAGAGGCTGCTCTCCGCCAACCATCATCACATCGTCTTCTACAACCTGACAGATCATATTGTAGATGGAATCCTGCATATTCTCACCGTCAAGAACACGGCGGCGTTCTGCATAGATAACTTCTCTCTGGTCATTGTTAACCTGGTCATAATCCAGGAGATTCTTACGGATACCAAAGTTGTTATTCTCTATCTTTTTCTGTGCTTTCTCAATCTGTTTGGTGATGGTTTTATGCTGAATCTCTTCTCCTTCCGGAATCTTGAGTGCACGATAAACGCTCATCATCCTCTCGGAACCGAACAGACGCATCAGATCATCCTCTAAGGAAAGATAAAACTTGGACTCG
>CACZNZ010000437.1 GCA_902782625.1 uncultured Lachnospiraceae bacterium
AAAGTTAGAAATGACATCGCAAGCACATCATCGGATCCAACTCCGACAAAGATCTGTTCCGGATCAAGGCCCTCAAATCCTGCAATAGCCTCCACCAGATCGCTGGCTGCAGGATCCGGATATCTTCTCAGATCCCTGGCACTGCAAATCGCTTTTATTACATCATCCGATGGCGGATAGGGGTTTTCGTTTGTATTAAGCTTAATGATTCCAGAATCCTTCGGCTGTTCTCCCGGGACATAAGGCGTCACTCTTCTTATAGCATCCTCATAGTTTCCCATATCTATGCTCCGATCTCCTGCAACTTGGAAAGTTTCGCTGCCTGATCAGCAGCGGTCAGGCTGTCGATAATCTCGTCAAGATCTCCATTGAGGATATTCTCCAGACGATGCAGTGTAAGCTTGATCCGATGATCTGTGACTCTTGCCTGCGGGAAGTTGTACGTCCGGATTTTCTCTGCACGGTCTCCTGTACCGATCTGACTCTTCCGAAGTTCAGCCTCTTCATCATGTGCTTTCTCTCTCTCGAGTTCAAAAAGTCTGGCACGGAGCACCTTGAGTGCTTTATCCTTGTTCTTAAGCTGAGATTTTTCATCCTGACAGGAAATAACAATCCCTGTCGGGATATGGGTAAGACGTACAGCGGAATCGGTCGTGTTGACACACTGCCCGCCATTACCTGATGCACGGAACACATCGAATCTGCAATCATTCATATCGATCTGCACATCCACTTCCTCTGCCTCAGGCATAATGGCTACCGTAACGGTAGAAGTGTGGATTCTGCCACCGGATTCTGTCGCCGGGATTCTCTGCACGCGGTGTACGCCACTCTCATATTTTAATCTGGAATAAGCGCCACGTCCGCTGATCATAAAGGAGACTTCTTTAAACCCTCCTAATCCGTTTTCATTCACATCGATAAACTCCGTTTTCCAGCGCTGGGAATCTGCGTAAGCTTTGTACATACGGTAAATCTCTGCCGCAAAGAGTGCCGCCTCATCTCCGCCTGCACCTGCACGGATCTCAATGATAACATTTTTATCATCATTCGGATCTTTTGGCAGAAGCAGGATCTTAAGTTCCTCTTCACATGCAGCGACGGTGTTTTTGGCCTCAGCCAGCTCTTCCTTGAGCATCTCCCGCATCTCTTCGTCGTTTTCTTCTTCCAGCATCTCCACGCTTTCATCTATGGTATTCTTCGCCTCTTTGTACTCGTTGTATTTTTCAACGATCGGCGTAAGATCATTCTGCTCTTTCATCAGGCTTCGGAACCTCTCCTGATCATTGACCACGTCAGGATCACTCAGTTCCTTCATAACCTCTTCCAGTCTCGCAATAAGATCCTCCAGTTTGTCAAACATCTGTGTCCTCCTTACCTATGCATCCGTACACGACTCTGTCATTCCCTGAAAGGTCCTGTTCCAGCGTGACATTCGTATATCCTGCATCTTTCATCATCGTGCACACCTGTTCCCCCTGATCATAGCCGATCTCAAAGAAAAGCATGCCCTTCTCCTTTAGATAATCCCCCGCCTGCGCAATGATTCTCCTGTAAAACAACAGACCGTCCCTGCTGCCGTCCAAAGCCATACGGGGTTCATATTCTCTTACTTCCTTCATCAGTCCTTCAATCACTTCAGAAGGTATGTAGGGTGGATTTGAAACAATCGCATCAAATCTTCCCTGTATATGCTCAAACAGATCTCCCTGAACCAGATCTGCATGGATCCCTAATTTTTCAGCATTCTCTTTTGCAACTTCCAGAGCGCCTTGCGAAGCATCAGCCAACGTAATATCTGTATGCGGGCAGAAGTGTCCGATACTGAGCCCGATACAGCCGCTGCCACAACAAAGGTCCAGTATGCGGCAGTCCTCTTTTCCGGATATATGCCGGATCACAGTCTCTGCCAGGCATTCCGTATCTTGTCTGGGTACCAGCACCCGTTCATCAACATGAAAAGAAAGGCCCATGAATTCGCATTCACCAAAAAGATACTGGAGGGGAACTCTCTTTTTCCTCTCCCGGACAATCTCTTCGATCTTTTCGGGAATCCTTTCCCCTGTCTCTTTCCCGGCATTCATGAAAAAATCTGCTTTGTCAACCCCCATGGTATGTTCCAGGATCAACAGGCTCTCCGACCCGTAATCTTCGATACCGGCCGACATAAGTTCCTGCTCTATCGTCTTTCTGATTTCCAGCAAAGTCAATCTTCAATCTCCCCGTTTCTCATCGCTTCCTGATACTGCCTCCAGTCGAAAACGCCCTCCACAGCAGCGATCGCTACCTCAAGCATGTCCAGATCCGGCTCTTTGGTCGTCAGATACTGCAGACTGAGTCCGGGCTTGCTCAAAATGTTCACCAGCCTGGAATTGCTTCTTCCTGCCCACCGGATAAACTCATAGGATATCCCGGCTACCAGCGGAACCAAAAGCAACCTGAGAAGAAATCTCCATAAAAGGCTGTCCACCCGGATGAACATAAAGACGATAATGCTGACGATCATCACGATCAGCAGAAAACTGGTTCCGCATCTCTTATGCAGTCTGGAATGCTTTATTATATTCTCCGGTGTCAGCTCCTGTCCGCTCTCCAGACAATTGATTGTCTTGTGCTCCGCCCCGTGATACATAAAGACGCGCCGGATTTCTTCCATCATGGAAATCAGTTTCACATAGATAAGAAACAGCGTCACTCTGATAATTCCTTCAATCATCGTCCTGATGGAATAGGACGGTATAACATTTTTCATCAGATCAGACAAAAAAAACGGAAGCAGGACAAAGATGCCCACAGCAATCACAAAGGACAAAATCATTGTCAGTCCCATGATGATACTCTCAAGCTTTTCCCCGAAAAGACGAATAAGAAAACTCTCCACCTTCCCCGGATTATGCTCTTCTTCCTCCTCGAATATCTCTGAAGAATACGTAAGGGTCTTCATGCCGATATACATGGACTCACCGAATGTCACGACGCCACGGATAATCGGAATCCTGCAAAATGCATACCTTTCCTGCAAGCTCTGGTATTCTCCTTTGCTTACTTCAATATCATGATCTGGCTTGCGTACCGCAACGGCATAGTTATCAAGATTCTTCATCATGACACCTTCCATTACCGCCTGGCCGCCAATCATTGTTCTTTTCAAATGACTCCTCCTTTTATGCTGCCATGCAGCAGGAATAAATAATAAGAAAGGCGACAACACATAAGGCACAGGAGGTATCCTGTGCCGCAATGTATCGTCGCCTTGTAGGTCTTCGTCTGGCTAGTTCTGAGTCATGCCATACTTACGATTGAATTTATCAATACGTCCACGAGCTTTGATTGCCTTCTGTGCTCCTGTGTAGAATGAATGACACTTAGAGCAGATCTCCACATGGATATCTTCCTTGGTAGATCCGGTGACAAACTCGTTACCACAGTTACATACTACTTTTGCCTGATAATACTTCGGATGAATTCCTTCACGCATCTCTTTCACCTCTTCAAAATTATTCTTTCGTCATATGTATCTACCAGCATGGCAATCACTGTTTCGGCATTCCCATGACCGTGCAACAGGGGAATCAACCGCCGAACATTGCACTATGATGGTGATACATATGCATCGTCTGTAAAACAGCTTTCACATTATAGCATAGCTGTCTGTCAAGTGCAAGAACTAATTTATCGGAACATGACATTCCCTGCCCACGCCAGATCAACCTTCATAAAATCATCTCTGGAATGATCGAGAATCCCCATACGGTACTGTCTCTCAATCTGTCTGTAATGATCCAGTGAAAATGGTATCTTTCCGACACCCTTTTTCTCAAAAAACACAAGGAAGAACATTTCTCCCTCATGATAATCAAAAAGAATATTCATCAGGGTGTCATCTTTCATCTCTTTCTTGATCTGATTGATCACCATGATCTTGACCAGTTCCACAACACGGTCATCCATATGATTTTCACGGATCATGATCTTCTCTTTCAGGTCATTGATATTATCCACAAGCCTCTTTGTCCCCTCCACTTTTTCATTGAGATCACGGAGTGTCTGTTCCGTCTCCTCTGTGACTTCCGGAGCCATATAGATATTCAGCTTCCTCTTGCTGTCCGTGTAATGACACTCATATGTCAAAGGGGCCAGATAGTTGCATTTTTCACAGCGGAAAACAAAGAGGCGGTTCTTTAAGATATCCTCTTTCAGTCCTGCCTTTTCCGTAACATTGATTCTTTTATATTTCCTCAGCATGTGCTTGTGTCCGCACTGGGGACAGGCAAGCTCTTCCATGGAATAAGTAGTATTATTTGACATAGCCGGTCTTCCTTTCTACTCCGGATGATTTGGTATTTAATAGTATACCACAGTCCCTCTTCTCATATAACCTCCAATCGATAAGTTTTTTAATTGTTAACCTTATGTTGTAATTGTGGTTGACAATTAATCCTCTGCCTTCTATAATACGAGAAAAACGATTGGAGAATTGACAATGAAGCAAACATTTACAACTTACAACATGGTTCTTACAGCTTTGATGACCGCACTGCTCTGTGTCCTGGCGCCTATCGCCATCCCTCTGCCGGGTCTGGTTCCGATCTCGCTGGCAACATTTGTGATCTATCTGGCCGCCAGTATAACCGATTGGAAAGTGACTGTAATCAGTACGGTCCTTTATCTGTTGATCGGCATGGCAGGCGTTCCAGTCTTTTCTACTTATCAGGCAGGTGCAGGCATTCTTCTCGGTCCGACCGGAGGATACCTGATCGGATATATCCCTATGGCACTGATCTGCGGTCTGGTCTTTTCCATGACGGACAATCCTTTCCTGAAGGCAGCTGGAGCAATTGCCGGAACCATCGTTCTTTATATCATCGGAACCTTCTGGCTTATGCATGCGACAGGCATGGCACTTCCGGCTGCCGTCACTGCTGGCATGCTCCCTTTCATACCCGGTGACCTGATCAAGATTGTCATCGCAGTGATGGCAGGACCCGTCATCAAAAAGCGGATTCAGATATTCCAGAAATAACCTTATACTAAAATGAGGCTGTGCATCTATCATACAGTGCACAGCCTCATCGCCTACCTTTATATCTGTTTCTTTTTCTTATTCTTTTATCTCAAATCCGTATTTTTCAATCATCTCATCTCGCAGCTGCATGTATTTCTCATTCTGTTTCTCATTGGTCAGCTGCTGCATGATCTGCGGTGCGACTTCTTCGAATGTTGCTTCCGTGCCTTCCTGACGGTCTTCTACTCTGATCAGATGAAAACCAAACTGTGTCTTGACAGGGCCGAGCAGTTTTCCAATTTCTGATTCGAAAACAGCCTGATCAAATTCCGGTACCATCTGGCCGCGACCGAAAGTTCCGAGGTCACCGCCCTGATCCTTGGATGGGCAGCTGGAATACTCTTTGGCAGCATCTTCAAAACTTTTGGCTCCGTCCTCGATCATACCGAGAATCTCATTAGCTTTCTCTTCAGATTCTACCAGGATATGCTTCGCATGTGCCTGGGCACCTTTCTGGAACTTATCTTTGTTGGCTTCAAAGAAATCCTTGCAGTCTTTTACAGAAGGAACAATGTCCTTGATTTCCTTCGTCAGTGTATACTGTCCGAGCAGTTCTCTGGCGGTTCCTGCCAGGGCTGCCTGATACTCTTCATCCTGATCGTACTGTTTATCCTTGCCATACTGTTCGAAAAGGAAATAATTCGCATACTGCGTAAGAGCCTGCTGCCTTCCTTCTTTGGTTCCGATATATTCTCTTTGCTGCTGCGGAATTCTCTTTAAGAACTCCTGAAACTCTGCTTCTGTTATCTCATGTCCCGCTGCGACAGCAATTACTTTATCTGACATATCCATTCTCCTTAATATGCTTTTCCGAAATAAACTTCATATTTGGCCAGTTTTCCGCAGTGCACACAGGTGTCCCCATGTTTCTTCTGCTCAAACGGCATGCACCTTGTAGTAGCGCCTGTCTCTTCTTTGATAGCCTCTTCACATTCTCTTTCGCCGCACCACATCGCACGGATAAATCCCTGTCTTGTATTGAGAAGCTCATTGAACTCATCCCAGTCGTGTGCGATATGTGTATTCTTCTCGAGGAAGTCTTTCGCGCGGTCGTACATATCCTGCTGCATCGTCTCGAGCACTGTCTTCAGTGTCTCTTCAATCTTGTCAAGCGGCGTAACGATCTTCTCTCTGGTATCCCGGCGGACAATGACTGCCTGGTTATTGACAATGTCTTTCGGACCGATCTCAATCCTGGTAGGAATTCCCTGAATCTCCTGCTCGGCGAATTTCCATCCCGGTGACTTATCGGAATCATCCACTTTAACAGCAAAGCTTCCTTTCAGCTGATCCCGTACTTCAAAGACCTTATCAAGAACTCCTGCTTTTTTTTGCTGGATCGGAATGATCATCGTCTGAACCGGTGCAATCCTTGGTGGAAGAACCAGTCCGCTGTCATCACCATGAACCATGATGATGGCACCGATGATACGGGTGGAAAGTCCCCAGGAAGTCTCATAGACAGTACTTAATTTATTCTCTTTGTTCGTATATTCGATTCCGTAAGCCTCGGCAAAACCGGATCCGAAGTTATGGCTGGTTCCGGACTGCAGTGCCTTGCCGTCATGCATCAACGCCTCGATTGTATAGGTCGCCTCTGCACCGGCAAATTTCTCTTTCTCTGTCTTCTTTCCTTTTACCAGAGGAATCGCAAGTACATCTTCACAGAAATCTGCATATACATTGAGCATCTGCTCTGTTCTTGCCTCTGCCTCTTCCGCAGTTGCGTGGAAAGTATGTCCCTCCTGCCACAGGAATTCGGATGTACGGAGGAATGGTCTTGTGGACTTCTCCCAGCGCAGTACAGAACACCACTGGTTATAGATCAGCGGAAGATCTCTGTAGGAATGAACCACGTCTTTGACATGATCGCAGAAAAGGGTCTCAGAGGTAGGGCGGATACACATACGTTCCGTCAGTTCTTCCTCTCCCCCATGGGTTACCCAGGCAACCTCAGGCGCAAATCCTTCCACATGATCCTTTTCTTTCTGAAGAAGACTCTCCGGAATCAGCATAGGAAGATAAACATTCTCCACGCCGGTTTCCTTGAATCTTCTGTCGAGTTCCTTCTGCACATTTTCCCAGATCGCGTACCCTCTCGGACGCAAGATCATACATCCTCGGGTATTGGAGTAGGATATCAGTTCTGCCTTGACGACAACATCTGTGTACCACTGGGCAAAATCTTCCTCCATTGATGTAATCTGCTCCACAAGCTTTTTATCCTTTGCCATAACAGTTTTCCTTTCATGTTTTATGATGACAGTGACTGCAAAAGTGGATTGCCATATATTCATACAGCAATCCACATCACTTCTCTTTGACTAGTATTCTAAATGACCTCGGGATATTTGTCAAGGAAATCAGAATGCCTCGACATCCATCACTTCAAATGCCGGTCCGGCCGGCTCCGTCTTAAACACCATACGTTCTTCCGTTTCAGGATGCAGGAAAGACAGCCTGGTAGCATACAGTCCCGGTGTTGTGCAAGCCTTTTTGGCGGAGTTCTTCCCGACAGACTTTCCGTATCTGGTATCGCCGTACAGGGGATGTCCCATCGCCGCAAACTGTGCACGGATCTGATGATGTCTCCCGGTATGGAGCGTAATCAGAACCCAGGAAAGGATCTGATTCCCCCTTTCGATCATATCAATCAGTTCATAATCCAGCAGCGCATGTTTCGCCCCCGGCGTCCCTTTTTCCACAACCCGGGAAAGATTCTTTCTGCCGTCTTTCAGCAGGTAATGAGAAAATGTTCCGGCTTCCTCTTCTAAAGCGCCGCAAACAACAGCCTGATAATTTTTTTCAAACAGGCCTTCCTGTATCTGCCTGCTCAAATGAGCAGCCGCATCTTTGGTTCTGGCAAAAACCACAAGTCCTCCCACAGGTCTGTCGAGTCTGTGCACTGCCGCAAGATAAGGCTCATCATGGCTTTCCTGCTCCAGAAATAACCCGTGTTTCAACTCCGTGATCATATCTCTGTCTTTGCTCCGGTCACTCTGTACCGGCATCCCGATCGGTTTTTCACAGACAATCACTGAATCGTCCTG
>CACZNZ010000438.1 GCA_902782625.1 uncultured Lachnospiraceae bacterium
CGCATACTATATTTAAACTTTTTCAATCTTACAGGTATGTACACCGGACTTTTCATCGTAATTGATACCTACAAGAAGAAGCTTACCGGCGTATGGTTTTAAGTTTGACGTGTACCCTCTCTCTTTGATCTGTGAAATAGCTCCACCGGATGTCTTATTCCATTTAAGCTCAACAACCATGGCCGGAAGACCCGAAAATGGTGTCGGAAGAAATACGACATCCGCACTTTCAAACGATTCAAAATCGTTTTGAAAAGCATCCACATTTACGTATATTTTATCCCCGGCGATCAGCCTGGCCACAGTCTCCTGCAGCCCTTCATAATCCATATTGATACAAAACGCAGATCTGTTCAGGCAGAGAAGTTACGGACTTTATCGGTGTATATAAAAAGCAGATGGCGATGTCCTGTTATGAATCCTCTTCCAGATATCCGGCAGCGTAAGCCCAGAACTCATCCAGATGCTCCAGGTTCCAGGTATGGAGACTGGAATGGACGGAATATTCGAGTTTGTTCAGATTCAGGCTGACAATCGTATTGGTTCCGTCTTCCCATGTGAGATTGATCCAGTTGTAGTTATCTGTAACCCACTCCCCGGATTCCTCGCCTATTCTGATATCACAAAACAGCTTCATTGCCCTGTCGAGTACGCTCCCCTGTCTGAATACGGCAGTCCTTCCATATCCGCTCTGATCCACATGAAACGAAAGCTCCACAGGAGGTTCGGCTTTCATATTGGCCAGTTTCGGATCATCCAATGTCTGGTAGAGATGATCGCCTTCCCTGGGAACATGTGCCGGGGGCAGCTCCGTTTCTGTTTTCACGTCCTTGATCCCCAGTGATATGGACGCAGGCACGGACTGTGGTCCCCACCTGATGTCATCGTGGGAAAACCCGATTTTTCCATGAGGAGGAATCGCGGTATCCTCCCCATCATATACCTCCGCGAACGACCGGAATTCCTCCCCGGCTGTATCGATGAAGGTTAAGGTGTAAACCACTTCCATAATTCCTTCATCTGAATTGTTTTCTATGGTGCCGCTGAATGAATATGTAAACCCTCCAGTGTCGGATCTTCCCGCCGCTGCCTTCTCCAGAGCAACAGCCACGCCGTCCATCTCGGCCGGGCTTCCAAGAATTTCAAGATCAAAAGGCTCCCGCTCTTTGGCTTTATACTCGTCCGATGATTCTTCCAGGGCCGATCGTTTCACGGCTTCATATTCACCTTCCGTTGTTTTCGTTAAATACAAGGTGCCGCAATTATAAAACGAGTCCTCTTCCGTCTCCACCTCTCCACAGAGAAAGACTTTTTTCAACCCTCTGCAATATTCAAAGGCTTCTGTTTCCAGCCGGCTCCCCCCTGCGCAGACCACATGCTCAAGCTTGTCGCAATAACCGAAAGCCCGGCTTTTGAGCGACGTGCCTGACTCAAGGAAAACATTCTCCAGCGTATCGCAATAACTGAAAGCGCATTTTTCCACTACCGACCCGGCAGGAATTGTCAGTTCAGGCGGCAGGACGGCATAGCTGAAGGCGTCATTTTTAATTATGACATTTTCAGGCAGCTGTATCATTTCGGATATGGTGCTATACTCAAAAGCCTGTTCCCCAATGCAGCTGACACCGGCCGGGACAGACAGGCTCTTCATCTTTCTGTATCGGAAGGCTTCTGCTCCGATCTGAGAAACCTGATATCCGTCAATCTCAGAAGGAATCTCTATGACCTCTTCATCCCCCGTGTATTTCACAAAAGTGATCGTTTCTCCATCCTTATTGACTGTATACTGATAATATCCGGAAGTGATGACCCCGGCCGGGGTGTCATCAGAATGTGAATTCGAAGGCCTGTGAGGTTTTCTGCGCTTCATTCTGCCCCTCTCCAGCATATGAGCGATCCACTCTTCTACTCTGCTCCACAGTCCGTCATCTCCCGTCAGGATTGCTGCACTGCCCATATTTGCTGCCCGCACGTTTGTGGAACCATAGACATATACGCCATCCGACAGTCCGAACTCCCGAAATCCGTCAGATGTGCCAGCCCACACGCATGCACCTGAAAGCACGGCTGATACTATAACAAACAAACTGATCCATCGTTTCTTCATTTGGGCCACCTCCAGCATAAAACGAAGATTTGTACTCTGACTCAATGACCACGGATGACTATTTTGAAGCCACGCCTGAAAAAACACAGCAGTGGACAAAATATGTCTCCTTCATAATAAACCCGGATTCAAAACAGGCTGATGCTCACGATTTCATTCCGTTCAATTTTGCCATTGACGCAAGCGTCGGTATTTTCATGGGACAGACATCCATGCAGGATAACGACTTTGAGCAGTCTTTCCCGAAGTGATCCGCATAGAGTTCCCTGATCTGTTTCGCCTTCGAGCGATTTCTGGAGGCAGCCAGATAGCAGTCATTGGCGAAAGCAGCGCCGAAAAAGGTATGGCCGTTCACATAATTCGGGCATACCTCCAGGCAAAGGCCGCATTTCAGGCATTTTGCCGCGGCGTATTGATGTGCGTGATCAGTATCTTCGGAAGGCTGATATTCCCCGATACATACATTTGCCTGCTTCAGGTTCTCATGGATGGATGATCTGTCCACAACCAGATCATGAATGACCATGAACTTCCGCAGAGGCCGGATCTCTATGTCCTTCCCCTTCAGATCCCGCACAAAGGTCTCACAGGCAAGCGCCGGGTTTTCGTTGATCACCATCGCGCAGGAGCCGCAGATGCCCTGCAGGCAGGAGCATTCCCAGCCGATCCGCGTCGTCTTCCTCCCGTTGATATCGACGATATCATCATGATAATTCAGGTAGTCCAATACGCCGGCCACGGAATTGTCCTCCGGGCCATCATATTCAAAGGTCTCCCAATATGGGGTGCTGACGGGTGACACTTGCCTCAAAACTCTAACTCTCATAGGATCTCCCCCTGTCCAGCCGCACGCTGTAATTTCCACTGTCATAAGAGATGATCGTCGCCGAACGATACGCTTCCTCTGTCTTTGGAAAATCACTCCGATCATGTGCTCCCCGGCTTTCCCTGCGTGACAAAGCGCAGGACACCGTCGCCCGTGCCAGCGTCAGGATCCCTGTCAGGCTGTAGTTGAAA
>CACZNZ010000439.1 GCA_902782625.1 uncultured Lachnospiraceae bacterium
TCAAACTCAAAGTTTGTATTGTTTGGTATGTTGGATATGGAATAATAAAACAGATAACAGGATAACTGTCGATATGAAAACCATGAAAAATTCATAAAAGTCGAAAATACAACATGAAAATATAACAACAAGCAGTTTTATCAGTTGTTTATGCCGTATAATAATGATAAAATATTTTCAGGTATTTCAAAAAAGACGAGGTGATAAGAGTGTTATACAATATTTGTTTTAGCCCTGCCGGCGGAACAGAAAAGGTTGCCGGAATTCTGGGGGAATCTATGGAACAAGCTCTGGAAGGGCAGAGTACCATGGTGAATCTGGTTGAGAAAAGTGCACAGGACAGAATCGTCCGGTTAAAGGAGGATGACCTTTGTATTCTCTCGGTTCCGTCGTATGGAGGTCGCGTTCCTTCGATTGCGGCGAGCAGACTCCGGATGATTCGGGGCAATGGAGCCAGAGCAGTTCTGCTTGTTGTATATGGAAACCGGGCTTATGAGGACACGCTTCTCGAACTGAATGATATTGCCAGCGCATGCGGTTTCCGGGTGATTGCCGCAGTTGCAGCGGTAGCACAGCATTCCATCGTAAGAGATATCGCTCATGGAAGACCGGATGAAGAGGACAAAGAAGAACTTGGTGGGATTGCTTTGAAGATTCTGAAGAAACTGGCCGCTGCTGATGACAGTGCTCCGGTCGTTCCGGGTAAACATCCTTACCGCCTTTTTCACGGAATCCCACTCCATACTTATGCCAAGGAACACTGCATTATGTGTGGGAACTGTGCATTTGAATGCCCTGTTGGCGCTATTCCACAGGAGACACCGAACGCACCATCCGGAGGTTCCTGTATCTCCTGTATGAGATGTGTTCAGGTCTGTCCGGTTCAGGCACGGACCGCCGATGAAGAAACGGTGGAACACATTCGACAAAAGATTGGTCCGGCATGCAGCGAACGTAAAAAATGTGAACTTTATCTGTAGATAGGCAAAAAAGAAGCTTCAAAAACGAACTGTTTAAGACGTTTTTGAAGCCTTTTTCTGGACCAGGGGATGAGAGAATCGAACTCCCACCAAAGGTTTTGGAGACCCCTATCATACCATTTGACCAATCCCCTGTATTAACCACAAGGTTTATTATATAATATTATTATCGGTCTTGTCAAGACAATTTTCTTTTATATGGTTCACAGGAAAATCATTTATCAATTGGGAGATTAGTTCTAATGATACATAATGTTTTGATCACATCGCTTAAAGGAAGAAAAAAGAATGAGGAAATCAGCTATTACTATTATAATGACGGCACAAAGAAAGTGTATTGTAACGCTCTGACTTCTGCCGAGGCAGGGTGTAAATATGTGCTTGCCGATTACAAGATTGATACGATTCTCACATTTGGAAGTGAATCAACCTATGATCCGGGAGACGATCTTCACCCCATGCTTCTGAAAGAAGGCAAGTCTCTGTATCTTTCGGATATCCGGGAAATGTCGTCCTATGGACTGTTCCGATATCGACTGACAGAATATCTTGATGAGATCAATGCCGAGGCGCAGGATTGCAGAGAATTGTTAGATAATGACGAACAGGATGATGCTAAAGAGTTTATTCACGAGTTTTTCAAAAAACATGTTAAGATTGACGGAGCGAGCAGATTTGACAGACTCTTCGACAAATTGGCCAGCAATCCTGAACTTCGTACTTTTATGGAGGAAGAACTCTCTAAGACTGTCCAGGAAAGAGGATCAGATCCGGAAAAATGGCAGAAATGGATTCAATGCTATCTATATGAAAAGTACATTGAACGTGGCAAGATGTATTTGCATGAAAACAACAAGGATGTCAGAATACAGTTTATTTCATCCGGTATCAATGATGACAGCGGAGCGGCATTTACAGACCTTTTGATTAAAAACCTTCTCCAGATTAATCAGATTTCTGAATATAACAACAATGACGAGGTGAATCTGTATCTGTGTTTACAGGAAGATAATGCTATTGATACTTTTGTGCTGACAAGCCTGACAGAGACAGTCCGTTCCATGCCGGGTAAACGTGTAAATGTTGTAAGGATTATGATGGCAGAGACGCCGTCACCCGGCGGACTTGCCAGAATCTATGATGATACTGATAAACTGGCCGTTTCGGAATTGCTTTCGGGAACCAGAGGCTTCCTCCGTTACGGTAAGACAGATATGCTGATGGATTTTCAAAAAAGGGCGAAAATCCAAAATCCAAAGATCGATCAGGTATTATATGCCATGAGAAGTATCGATATCGGCATATCGCTCTGTGATTTCACAGAAATTGAACGAGGAATCAACAATCTGAAATCCTTCTTTTCCGAAGTGCAATGGATCGAAGGGGACAGTTTTTCTGAAAAATACTTCAATATAGTCACAGGCAGCATAAAGCAGGATTACGGTCCTTTGCTTAAGGGAGAAAAGGTAGAATTCATTGATCTGGTAAAGTGGGCCTATCAAAAGGAATTCTGGCAGCAGACGCTAACCATGATCGAGTCCCGTGCACCACAGGAATTTGTTGATAAAGGAATCTTCTATTACTGTGATTCGCCCAAGCGTAAAGAGGATGTCGTCAGCAAATTCGGACAGATATATTATGATTTGAAGCCTTATGAGAAATATAAACTGGAAGATGTGTCTCATTATTTTGTGAAATTCTATGACAGATGGAAGGTGCCGAGTTCGAAAAGAGGTAAAGAATATCAGATGGAGTATGCACGCACCAGAGTCAGAGAACTGGAAACCAATGATGAAAAGATTATCAAGGCATGTACGATGTGTTCCGACAAAGATATTCTGACAGAACTGCTGTTTTCATATTATTATCTGGGGGATGTGCGGAATGCTACGAATCATGCAGTCGACGAAACCAACGGATTCATTTCAATCATGAAGGATTCCGATATCAGTGAGCGGATGAGACTGATCACCCAGACAATCGACTATTTCATCTATTGTTATGAAAAAGCGATAAAGATGATGGAAACAGCATCACCTGCAGATAATATACAGATCGACCCGGTTGAAATTGCGGAATATGCAAATATGATAAGAAGAGCTAACCGCACAGATTCCAGAGACAAAAAATGAGCAAAATAGTAAAAGGGAGGGCAATTTCATGTCAGGAAAGCAAAAATGCAGGATTTTAAAAGAGATTCGACAACGTATCGCGGATGAGAATGATATTCCGTTTGTTACAAAAGAATGTACCTTCCAAGGCGATTGCAGTGGGACCTGCCCTCGCTGTGAGAGTGAATTGCGTTATCTGGAAGGACAGCTGGCCTTACGTGCTTCTATGAAAAAAAAGGTGACTGTTGCTGCTTTGTGTGCCGGGATGATGCTGGCAACAGGCGGCTGCTCATCGCCTGTTCCGACGCCAACCAGTACAACCGCTACTACAGAGGAAGTAGAGTTAAGCGGTGAAGTTCCCTATGAGGATACAGAAGATTGTACAACCACTACCACAACAACAAAAGAAGATGTCACGAAGCCAGTCGATATCGGCACGGATGATCTGAGTGGTGCCGTACCTTATACAGAGGAGCCTTAAAAGAGTGTAACGTTTGATTTTGAGAGGACTTTAATCATGAAAAGAAGTGAAGTACCTGTTAACCAGACATGGGATTTGAGCCTCATTTACAAGAACCCAGAAGAGGCCTGGCAGGATGCCCAAAAAATGAGCAGTCTGGCTGATACGGTTGAGAGAAAATACAAAGGAAAACTTGGGGATGCTGCAGCCATTGTGGAATGTCTTCAGCTGTATGAGAGCATGCACGAGCTGGCCTGCAGAGTTTCTGCCTATTTTGAACTTGATATGTCGACAGATTTTTCGGATTCCGAAAAGATTACCAATTCGAATAAAGCAGAAAACATACTCACAGAATGTTTTACGAAAACCAGCTTCATAGAGAGTGAGATTGCCCAGGCGGACCGTACGGTTCTGGAAGAAGCAATCGGAATAGGTGGCAGTGTTTCTGGCTATCTGAAGAAACTGCTCAAAGGAAAGGATCATATCCTGAAGCCTGAGACCGAGAAAGTGCTGGCAGCTCTGGGAGAGTTCATGGAAGCACCCTACCAGGTTTATAATCAGGCAAAGCTTTCCGATATGAGATTTGACCCATTTGTGGTAAATGGGAAAGAATACCCTTTGAGGTATGCCTTGTTTGAGGATGAATATGAATATGAACAGGATACCGACGTAAGGCGTTCAGCCTTTCGTGCATTTTCCGATAAGATCAGGCAGTATGAGAATGTTACCGCTGCAGCTTATAATGCCTATGTGTGCAGAGATAAGCGAATGGCAGAAGTCAGAGGGTACGGGGATGTCTTCGAATATCTGCTCTTTGAAGAAGATGTCGAGAGAGACCTCCATGACCGGCAGATTGATGTCATCATGGACAAGCTTGCACCTCATATGAGAAAATATGCTGCTCTCCTAAAAAAGATTCATAATCTGGACAGCATAACCTATGCTGATTTAAAGCTATCCGTGGATCCCGAGTTTGATCCCAGAGTGACTGTGGAGGAAGCAGAGCACTATATTGCGGACGGCCTTTTGGTGATGGGTGAAGAATACGTAGATATGATTCATCAGGCTTTCCGGGAGAGATGGATCGATTTCGCAACCAATGACGGGAAGAGTACAGGAGGCTTTTGCGAAAGTCCGTATGGAGTTCCGGCATCCTTTATCCTACTTTCCTGGCAGGGAAGAATGTCAGACGTCTTCACCCTTGCGCATGAACTGGGCCACGCAGGACATTTTAAACTTTGTAATGAGGCTCAGGGTTATTTTGACACGCAGGTTCCTTTATACTATGTGGAATCCCCCAGCACAATTAACGAACTTCTGCTGACCGGCTATCTGGAAAAGACCAGTTCCGATCCCCGGTTTAAACGGTGGGTATTGGGTAATACCGTCGGCAAAACCTATTATCACAACTTCGTGACCCACCTGCTCGAGGCAGCATACCAGCGGGAAGTATATAAGATTGTGGATGCCGGGGGAAGTGTCCAGGCAGGAACGCTATCTGCCATCTACAAAGATGTTCTCACCAGGTTCTGGGGAGATGACGTAGAACTGAATGATGGAGCCGAGTTAACCTGGATGCGGCAGCCCCATTATTATATGGGCCTTTATTCTTATACCTATTCTGCCGGACTGACTATCTCCACCAAGATGGCTGAAAGGATCCTCGAAGAAGGCGAGCCAGCCGTGAACGACTGGAAGAAGGCTCTGGCAGCCGGCAGTACGTTAACCCCGTATGAGTTTGCCAGGATGGCAGGAGTGGATATCTCCACGGACCGACCTTTGATTGAAACCATCGAATCGATCGGAGCTATGATTGATGAAATGTGGGAGTTGACGGAGGAACTTGGATTCTAGCTTCGTCTTTATAAATTTTAATATTTTCTTTCCCACATCAAAAAACCTCAGCCATATTCGATTGATTACTAATCAAATATCCGAGAACAATTCTGTTTTCACCATGAAAAAACTAATCAAATATTTGATTAACTACGCATCATTTTTGATTACTAATCTGACAGATCCGGAGCCATTGACCTATCTGGCATGATCCTTATAATACAAGATAAAGAGGCGAAGGAAATCAAGATTGAGGAAAGGGGTAGTAAAACATGGGTAAACAGGAATTTTCAAATCAGGTAAAAAGAATCGGCGTTCTTACTTCAGGCGGGGATGCACCGGGAATGAATGCGGCAGTACGTGCTGTTGTCAGGACCGCATTTTACCGGGGTATTGAGGTGATCGGAATCAGGCGAGGCTGGCAGGGACTGATCAACGGGGATATGTTCCCGATGACAACGAAAGATGTTTCACATATTATTAATATAGGGGGAACGATTCTCTATACAGCAAGAAGTGAGGATTTCCGTACACCGGAAGGACGAAAGAAGGCTTATGATAAATGTCGTCTGTTTGGTCTGGATGGGCTTGTCGCTATCGGAGGAGACGGAACATTTGCAGGGGCCTTGGCCCTCTCTACAGAATATCCGATTTCTGTTGTGGGTATCCCGGGCACCATCGACAATGACATCGGATGTACGGATTACTGTATCGGATATGATACCGCAGCAAATACTGCCATCGAAGCAATCGATAAGCTCCGCGATACCGGTCAGTCTCATGAGCGCTGCTCTGTGATTGAGGTTATGGGACATCGTGCAGGAAACCTGGCAATGTATGTGGGAATCGGAACGGGTGCAACGGCTGTCCTGACGCCGGAAGAACCCTGGGACATCGAGCAGGATGTAATTGAAAAGATTCGCTCTGCCCGGATTGCCGGACGTACCAACTTCATGATAGTTGTCGCAGAAGGAGCTCATCCTGTGGATGATACACTCGAGGAGTTCCCTGTATTTGCAGATGGAAGTGGTGCCGGATATCAGATTGGACAGCTGATTCGAAAACACCTCGGACTGGTTCCCCGTGTCACCGTGCTTGGTCACGTCCAACGCGGCGGGAATCCGACCGCACGGGACCGTGTTAACGCAACCCGAATGGGGCATCATGCTGTAACGATACTGGCGGAAGGCAAGACCAATCGAATCGTTGTGCACAAACAGGGAGCGGTCAGCGATGTGGATATGATAGAAGGCTTGCAACAGAAAAATAAACTGAGCGAAAACGAAAGTATCGTTGTAAAAACCATGACTGGAGTATACTAAATAGGAGAAAACATGAACATTGTGATAAGAAAAAGAATGAATCAGGGAAATGAACAATTTCAGAAAAAATCTTCAGAAGAATTAAGACATAAAACAGCGAAAGAAGGGCAGCACCCTTATGCAATTGTGATCTGCTGTTCGGACTCCCGTGTGATTCCGGAACAGATCTTCGATGCGGACATTGGAGATCTGTTCGTGATACGAGTAGCGGGAAATGTACTGGATAACCATCAATTAGGAAGTATAGAGTATGCAGCTTCTCATCTGGATTGCAATCAGATTATCGTACTCGGCCATACAAAATGCGGTGCTGTAAGTGCAGCTCTCTCAGGCCACAGCGATGGATTTATCCGGTATATTACGGAAGATATCCAGGAAGCCATCGGTCAGGAAAAAGACCCTGATCAGGCATGCCGGCTGAATGTACTGCATGGCATGGACAGATTACGTAAAGAATTCGCAAAACATCCGGAGATCGATCAGGTTGAGATTTCAGGAGGAATCTATGATATTGTTTCAGGACAGGTTGAGTGGCTCTGACAAAAGATTTCAAAGGCTGTGAACGATAGAATTCTCTAATAAATATGCTATGTTTCAGACATATTTCCTGTCATAAAGCAAAGCAGCCAGTAAAACAACGAAACAGGATCCGGCGTTGTGGACTAAGGCGCCTGTTGTCGGTGTAAGGACACCGAGAACGGATAGGGTGATGGCAATAAAGTTGATACACATAGAAAGGGTAATCGCTCCTTTGATGGTCTTTACCGTGGTATTGGACAGCCATTTCAGATAAGGAAGATTCGAGATGTTATCTGTCATGAGAGCGACATCGGCAGCGTCTACGGCAATGTCGCTTCCCATGGCACCCATGGCTACACCGACATCTGCTATCTTTAAAGCCGGGGCATCATTGACGCCGTCACCGATCATGCATACTTTCCCGTTGGTTTTCAGTTTATCGATCATCTCGACTTTCTGCTCTGGAAGGAGGTCGGCGAAAATTTCCGTGATACCGACTTTTGATGCAAAGTATTCGGCTGCCCTATGGTGGTCACCGGTAAGCAGAACCGATTTTGTTCCCATGGAGGAAAGTTTTGTGATCATGTCGGCAGCTTCCGGACGGAGGATATCGGACAATGCAATGATACCGATAATTCCTGCCGGTGTTGCAGCTATGACCGAAGCTTTTCCCTGTGACCGAAGCTTCTCCAGGATGCCAGAAACATTCTTTTCGATGGGGATTCCTATTTCCCTGATCATAGATTCATTGCCAAATGTATAGGAAAGGCCGTCAATCGATGCAGTAATTCCTTTGCCGGCTGACATATTAAAATCTTTTACATCTATAAGCTCCAGACTATCTTCCTGGGCTTTTTGGGTGATTGCTTTCCCGAGCGGATGTTCACTGCGGCTTTCCGCAGAAGCCGCGAGGGTCAGCAGCTCATTTTCTGTTAAGGGGCCTAAAGGAATCACATCTGATACTTCCAGTTTTCCATAGGTAAGCGTCCCTGTTTTGTCAAATGCAATCGTATTGACTTTACCCATTTTCTCGAGTGCTTCGCCTGATTTGATGATAACGCCGCGCTTTGTAGCCTGGCCGATCGCAGCAATGATAGCCGTCGGTGTAGCCAGGACAAGAGCACACGGACAAAAGACCACCATTACCGTGACAGCTCTAACGATATTCCCAGTGAATACATAGGCGGCAATCGCGATAAGAAGTGCGACAGGGACAAGCCAGCTTGCCCATTTATCTGCGATGCGCTGTGTCGGTGCCTGGTTGTTGTCGGCATCCTCTACCATACGGATCAGACGTTGAAGAGAGGAATCTTCGCCTACTTTGGTAGCTTCAAAGTCGATAGAACCATGGCGATTGATCGTACCTGAATAAACTTTGTCTCCAATTCCTTTATCTACCGGAAGACTTTCGCCGGTCATCACAGACTGATCGATGGAAGTTTCGCCGCCGAGGATCACACCGTCAACCGGGATTGTTTCACCCGGCAGGATTCTTATGGTATCCCCTTTTTGAATTTCTTCAACCGGAATCAATAATTCCTTTCCGTCCCGTATCACACGACCTGTCATAGGTGTGAGAGCGATCAGATTCTTCAGTCCTTTTTTGGCACGTTCTGTTGTCATATCTTCAAGAAGGGCACCAATCTCCATGATAAAAGCAACTTCTCCAGCAGCGAAAAGATCTCCGATCATCAATGCGGCGATCATGGCCATAGAGATAAGGAGCGCCGATGAAATCTTGCTGATTCCTTTATTATAAATGATTCTCCATACTGAAAGATACAGAAGCGGAAGACCGCAGATGATGACACATATCCATGCCAGATACTCGCCTTTGGGATAGCCGATACGTGGGAGTATGAAAGATGCGACCAGGAAGATTCCGCCTATGATCGTCATGGGCCATCCGGCCAAAAAGTCATTGATTTTCTTAATCATAAAAGCCTCCTGTTGACTTATGTCTGCCATAAGCCTATAATTTGTAATATACTGAATAATTTGTTCAGTTACGATTATAATGTTCAGTGATGTCCGGTACAAGAATCAGATGTCTTAAAAAGTTCAATACTGAACATTTGCAAAGATTTGTTCGGGAGGAGTGCCCATGGATCGAAGGAAGAAAAAGACCAGACAGGCGGTATATGATGCATTTACCACCCTGCTTGAGGAAAAAACATATTCCAATATCACGGTACAGGAGATCATAGACGAAGCAGATATCGGAAGAAGCACATTCTATTCTCATTTTGAAACAAAGGATGAACTGCTTAAAGCTTTGTGTTCGGAAATCTTTGACCACGTTTTTGCACAGAATCTGAAAAAAGAACATACGCACGATTTCTCATCAGGAAACCAAGATATCAAAGAGGAGATTACCCATATTCTTTACCATCTGCAGGACAGCAGCAGATATATCAAAAGAATTCTGTCATGCGAGAGCGGAGAGATTTTCATGAGTTATTTTAAAGAGTATCTGGAGAAGGTATTTCTGGGAGAACTCGAAAAGGAACCTATGGAAGTTCCAAGAGACTATATGCTTAACCATATGGTCTGCGATTTCGCTGAAACGGTGAGATGGTGGATGAAACACGACGAGTATACCCCGGAAGATATCAGCAGATTCTTTTTCAGTACGACACCATTTGCCTGACTGCATTAGTAATAAGGAACAGGAGTGAACAGATTTTGAAAAATAATATAACCAACATTATTTCAGCAGCAAATCATACAGGGCATGATATTCCCTTTGTTCCGGTAACAGAACAGATTCACCGGTATGCGTTGGAGAATCCGGGGCATCCTGCTGTTCTTTTCGGGAAAGAGAGGCTGACCTACGGGCAACTCGACCGTTTGTCTGATCTCGTTGCCCATGCACTGACAAAGAAGACAGAAGGGCAGAATGTGATCATAGGAGTTTTGTTAGAGCGGACCGGATATGCCTATGTCGCACAGCAGGGGATCTTAAAAGCCGGGGCGGCATTTCTTCCCTTTGTGACTTCCTACCCGGATGAACGTATCACATTTTGTCTCGAAGAGGCTGAATGCCCTGTTTTGATCACCAGCAAAAAGATTGCTCAAAGCAGACCGGATCTTTCGGATAAGGCCTATGAGATCATGATCATCGAAGAGGTTCTTCATACAGACCAAAAGACCGGATACATGCCTTGTAAGGTATCAGAAACGGATCTTGCCTACTGCATCTATACCTCAGGGTCATCCGGAAGACCGAAAGGTGTTTTGATCGAACATCGGAATCTTGTCAATTATGTGGATAGGAACGAAAAATCCATAGAGATCATACATTATGCCAGGGAAGGAAGAATTGCCCTGGCTATGGCTGCATTTTCCTTTGATGTATCTATCGTAGAAGAATTTGTACCCTTGTGCAATGGACAGACAGTGTGCCTGGCTACAGAAGAGGAGATCCACGATCCCTATAAACTTGCAGGTCTGATACTGCATAAGAATGTCAACGGAATGACCTGCACCCCTACTTTTCTGATGAGCATACTGGACATCCCCGTCTGTAAAGAAGTGTTAAGACAGATCGACTTTTTTGACATAGGGGCGGAGGCTTTCCCTGCAGGGCTTTACCAGAAACTGAGACAGCTCAATAAAGACAGTGTGATCATGAATGTCTATGGCCCCACGGAGTGTACGATGGGCTGTTCCGCTGCAGTCATGGAGAATGAACATACGGTCACCGTCGGTGGGCCGATGGCCAATACACAGTTTTATGTGATGGATGAGAGCGGCAGGGAACTGCCCATCGGACAAAAAGGAGAATTGATTATCTGCGGAGATTGTGTCGGCAGAGGCTATGTCAATCTGCCCGAAAAGACTCGCAAAGCCTTTTTCGAATACCGCGGCATGCGCGCTTATCACAGTGGGGATATGGCCGCCTGGACAGAGAATGGGAAGATAAGAATCTTCGGAAGGATTGATAATCAGATCAAACTTCGGGGCTTTCGGATAGAACTTGATGAGATTGAAAATGTGATGGCTGCCTACCCGGATATCAACAGCTGCGCTGTCAAGGTCTGCCATGGAAAGACCGATTATCTCGCAGGCTACTATACGGGCTCATCGGATATCGATCCGGAAGATCTGAAAAAGTATCTTTTAGAAAAGCTTCCGGGATATATGCTGCCTTCTGCGTTTCTGCAGCTGGATGTGATACCACAGACCGTCAATGGGAAAATCGACCGGAATGCCCTTCCGGACGTTTCACTTCATGGTGCGGAAGGAAATGTGCTTGCACCTCGCAACGAGACAGAAGCTTATCTGCGTGACATGTTTGCTGA
>CACZNZ010000440.1 GCA_902782625.1 uncultured Lachnospiraceae bacterium
GGTTATATTCAGCCTGATTTCTGAAAAGAGGATCCAGACGTTCCACTTCGCTCTGGAGCTCCATCTCTGATTCAAATGCTTCAAGCAGGGTATTGATTTCCATGATACAGTCTTCTTTGCTGTTCATGGCTGCACCTTTTGCTGCAAAAAGATGGGAGTGAGGAGGATCGATGATGTGTTCATCGTCTAACTCCAGAGTACGGATAAAAGTGTTTTTTAGTTCTGTTAAAAAATGCAGTGGCCCTCCGAGGAAAGCGACATGCCCTTTGATAGGTTTTCCGCAGGCAAGCCCGCTGATTGTCTGATTTACAACAGCCTGGAAGATGGATACGGAAAGATTCTCTTTGGAAGCTCCTTCGTTGATCAGTGGCTGTATATCCGATTTGGCAAATACACCGCAGCGGGCTGCAATTGGATAGATGGTGTCATAACTTTTTGCATACTCGTTCAGTCCCGATGCATCCGTCTGGAGAAGAGAGGCCATCTGATCAATAAATGAACCTGTTCCACCTGCACACACTCCATTCATACGCTGTTCGATACCATTGTTAAAATAGATGATCTTGGCATCTTCGCCTCCAAGTTCGATGGCAACGTCAGTCTTTGGTTCGTAATCCTGTAATGCATCAGATACACAGATGACTTCCTGACAGAAAGGGATATGGAGATACTCGGATATAGCCATACCGCCGGAACCGGTAACTGTCGGATGAACAGCCAGATTTCCGAGCTTTTGAGCAGCTTTTTTGAGAAGATCTCTTAATGTCTCTTTGATGTTTGCAAAATGACGTTGATAATCTGCAAATAAAATAGTGTTATTTTTATCAATAACAGCAATTTTTACTGTAGTTGATCCAATGTCAATACCTAGAGAATGATTCTTCATTTACAAAACTCCTTTATTATTTCCTTTTCCCGTGCCGGGATAAGGATTATCATTTTGCTATTATAAATAGGTAGAAATAATCAGTATTTCACATCAAGTTATTATATATGACGCTCCTGAAAAATACAACTTATTTTTGAGAAATACAGCCTCAAGATATTTGACAAAGAATTCAATAGCACTTATAATGGAAAAAACTGTTTCTTGATAGAGAAAGGCAGTCTCATGATTAGGATATTTCGTTCAACAGATGCAGGAATACAGGAGTTTACAGATGCTTCTCCGGGAAGCTGGGTGGCGCTGACCAATCCGACCCCGGACGAACTGGAACATGTTTCAACACGTTTTCAGATTGATCTTGATGATTTGAAGAGTCCACTGGATGAGGAAGAACGTTCCCGTATCCAGGTTGAGGACAAATATACATTGATGATACTTGATATTCCGAATACCGAAGAGACGAATGGGAAAGAACATTTTGATACGATTCCCTTCGGTATCATTTTTACGGAGGATCTTGTCTTTACGGTGTGTCTCGTAGATACACCGGTTCTTTCGGTATTTATGGACGGACGTGTCAGAGGATTCCATACCTATGACCGGACAAAGTTCATTTTCCAGATGCTTTATCAGAATGCATCCATCTATCTTTTCTATCTTAGAATCATTGACAAAAAGAGCAATGAAGTTGAGAAAAAACTTCATGTTTCTCAGAGGAATGAAGAATTGCTTGAGATGCAGCTTCTTGAGAAGAGTCTTGTCTATTTTTCTACTTCTTTGCGTGGCAATGAAGTGGTACTCGAGAAGCTTATGAGAGGGCACATCATTCCAAAGACGGAAGCGGATCAGGAACTTTTAGAGGATGTGATTATTGAGAACCGACAGGCAATTGAGATGGCCAAGATCTACAGAGAGATTCTTGCAGGAACGATGGAGATTTTTGCTTCTGTCATTTCGAACAACCTGAATATCGTCATGAAGTTTTTATCGGTAGTGACGATTGTTATGACAGTGCCTACGATTTTAAGCAGTGCGTGGGGAATGAACGTAGGGGGAATACCTTTTGCATATCATCCTTACGGATTTCTCATCATGTCGGGGCTTTCGGTGGCCGCAACACTGATTGCCTGCATTATCGTATTTAAGAGTAAGCGGTTTAATTAGATAATATTGACCAAAAGAAGGAGTAGTTATGAACTGGCTTAACAAACTGGAAAGAAAATTCGGGAAGTATGCAATCCGTAATCTTCCTTTATATATAGCTTTGTGTTACGGGATCGGTGCGATTCTGAATCTGGCCTCAGGGGGCGAGCTTTACTATACATATCTGAGCCTGAACCCTTACTGGATTCTGCACGGGCAGCCCTGGCGGATCGTATCCTTTGTAATTGCTACGCCGGAGACGAATATTATCTTTCTGGTGTTTATGCTTTTATTCTATTATTCTCTGGGAGAGTCCCTTGTCCATGTATGGGGCGTTTTCCGATTTAATATGTATGTACTGGTGGGAATCCTTGGGACGATTGCTGCAGCATTTTTAGTTTACCTGGTTAAACCGTCCCCTTATATCTATATGGATACTTATTATCTGAACATGTCTATTTTCCTGGCCTATGCAGCGATTTTTCCAGAGATGCGGGTTTACCTGTATGCCATTATTCCTGTAAAGGTGAAATGGCTGGCACTCATATACGGAGCTTTGCTGGTCTATGAATTCGTTATCGGCGACATTGGTATGAAGATCAGTATCGTAGTCAGCCTTTTGAATTTTGTACTTTTCTTTCTTTCTTCAAGAGATTTTGCAAAGATATCGCCAAAGGAAGTGAAGAGAAGAAGGGATTTTCGAAAAAAAGCTGCCACACCGGTTCAGCCGAACGGAGCGAAACCCTACCGGCATCGCTGTTGCGTTTGCAACCGTACAGAACTTGATGATCCTCAATTGGAGTTCCGTTATTGTTCTAAATGCAATGGCAGTTATGAATACTGTAATGATCATCTGTTTACGCATACTCATATTAAGTAAACAGATGTTCCGAAGTATGGCAGAGGGGAGACATTTTTATGATAATATCTGAAAAAATAAAAATCAGTACTTCCATTGAAGCCTGGTCACAGGAGATTCTGAAAGATCTTATGATGGGTACAAATCCAGGAAAAAAACTCTGGTATGCCGTGACGACAACACCGTCACCGGAAAACATACTTTATATTCTCCCGTCCTTGGAATTGAAACATGA
>CACZNZ010000441.1 GCA_902782625.1 uncultured Lachnospiraceae bacterium
AGGAAGAAGCCGGAAGAAAGCCTGCGGCGAACCCGAGAAACCTCGCGGCAGGAACCCTTCGGCAGCTTGATGCCGGTATAACAAAGCAGCGAAGACTGCATTTCTTTGTCTTTAATGTTCAGGAAGGACCGGAAAGACTGACTGCTTCTCATGTCGGAGGACTTACGCTGCTGGAAAAAGGCGGTTTTCCGGTAGTAAAGCATTATCTCTGCAAAAACACGGAAGAAATCCTGCAGGCTATAGAAGCGATCGGCGCAGCGCGTGAAGAACTCCCTTATGATATTGACGGTGCGGTAATCAAGATCGACCAGACTTCTTATCGCGGCGATTTTCCTGCAGGGAGCAAGTATTCAAGTGGTCATATTGCGTTCAAATATCCCCCGGAAGAAAAAGAAGTTGTTCTGGAATGGGTGGAGGAGACAGTAGGCAGAACCGGAAAGATTGCTTTTATTGGTCATGTTGCAGACCCGGCGAAAGGCGGTCCGGTGCGCCTGAATGGAACTAATGTCTCAAGGGTTACACTGCATAATCAGGATTATATCGAAAGCATGAAGATCGGGATCGGGGGTACCTATCGGATCAAAAAATCAGGTGATATCATCCCAAAGATCTGCGGGCTGGTTCAAGAACCGGACCAGGTTTATCAGATATCCGGTGTCTGTCCTGTCTGTGGAAAAGCACTGGAAAAGGAAGGCGAGCTTGCAGATTATTTCTGCGTGAATCCAGCATGCCCCGCGCAGCTTTCCCGTACGATTTCTTATTTCGCTTCACAAAACTGCATGAATATCGCAGGCCTGGGAGAAACACTGATCGATAAACTGGTTAACGATGGTTATCTGAGCGATTACAGTGATCTTTATGGCCTACGGCAATTTCGTGATGAGCTGATTGAAAAGGGGCTGATCGGAAAGGAAAAGAACACAGATAAACTGCTTCAGGCAATTGAACAGTCTAAAGACAATGACCCGTACCGTCTGCTGGCAGCCCTTGGCATCCCTAATGTGGGAACTACAACCGCCCGGGAAATCATGCGTCATTATCACTCTATTGAAGAACTTGAAATTGCTTCAGTTGCGGATTTACTTCAACTGCCTGATATCGGAGAAACCACTGCGAATAGTATTTACACGTTTTTCCATGATCCGGAAGACTGTGCAATATTCGTGAAACTGAAGTCATATGGCCTTCGCATCGTAAACAAAGAATCCTCCGGCGGTTCAAATGCGCTGGAAGGACTTACTATCGTGATTACAGGTACGCTTCCGACGATGGGAAGAAAAGAAGCAGAAGAGCTGATCCGGTCAAACGGAGGCAAGGTGACAGGAAGCGTAAGCAAGAAGACAGACTATGTACTATCGGGAGAAGCAGCAGGTTCAAAGCTGGAAAAAGCAGCTGCTCTCGGTATACCTGTGATCGATGAGACAGGACTTCTGGAAATGATCCAAAAAGGAGATAACATATGAGATTTTTAATCCAGCGAGTTTCTTGTGCTAAAGTTCAAGTAGATCAGGAGATTGTGGGACAGATTAAGGAAGGATATCTTGTCCTTATGGGGGTGTGTGCCGATGATACGGAAGAAATCAC
The DNA here is from genome assembly GCA_902782625.1 of uncultured Lachnospiraceae bacterium. Taxonomy (GTDB): domain Bacteria; phylum Bacillota; class Clostridia; order Lachnospirales; family Lachnospiraceae; genus Anaerobutyricum. Next base: position 1,585 of record CACZNZ010000441.1, read on the forward strand.
AGACCGCATGGTGAAGAAACTGCTTTCTCTTCGTATTTTCCCTGATGAACAAGGGAAAACCAACTGTTCCCTGGGAGATGTGAAAGGACAGATCCTTCTGGTGTCACAATTTACACTCTATGCAGACTGCAGAAAAGGAAACCGGCCCTCTTTTACACAGGCAGCTCCGGCCAGGCTGGCGTGTGATCTTTGGGAAAGGGCTGCAAGGCTCATTAAGGAGCAGATCGGCAGTGTAAGCCTTGGACGCTTTGGTGCGCACATGGAAGTAAGCCTCTGCAACGATGGTCCTTTCACAGTTATGCTGGACAGTGCGGAACTTTTCTGAGGAAACAATGTTTCACTATCGTTTCCGCCGGATTATCGCGTGTTGGTGTGAATGGTAACATTTGTTTTGATAAATTGTTAAAAATTGATAAAATTTATACATATTTGAGATTGCACTTGAAATTCCACCGTGTTATAATAATTCGGAGTTTTGCCTGAAGGGATATGCTTTTGAGGGGATATGCTTTCAGTGCTTAAGCTTATTCTGACAAGAGCGGTCATGTTTCATTGGGAGTTAGAGACCTGACCCGGGAGAG
>CACZNZ010000442.1 GCA_902782625.1 uncultured Lachnospiraceae bacterium
ATTTACGGGATGAAAAGGGGGTTGTAAGGAAGGGAAAGCCACTTTCTTTGCTTACATTCTGTTTCAATCAGGATGGCACTAAGGAGATGGAAGAGTTGCTTGGGAGAGGAGTATTTGATTTTCCCAAGCCCACAGAATTAATCAAATACTTTCTCTCATTAAGGATTAACGAACAGGATGATAATGAGTTTATAGTACTGGATTTCTTCTCTGGATCTGCAACAACTGCTCACGCTACGATGAAGATCAATGCTGAAGATGCCGGGAAAAGAAAATTCATCATGGTCCAGGTCCCAGAAAAATGCCCAGAAGGAAGCGCAGCGCAAAAAGCGGGATTTTCTACGATTCCTGAAATTGCAAAGGAACGTATTCGAAGAGCTGCAGGTAAGATTAAAGAAGCTAGCCCATTGACTACTCTTGAACTTGATACAGGATTTCGAGTTTTTAAGCTGGATTCCAGCAATATGAATGATGTTTACTATGCAGCTGGAGAATACACACAGGACATGCTTTCAATGATGGAAGATAATGTAAAATCAGATCGTACCGATTTGGATCTTCTATTTGGGTGCATACTGGAATGGGGACTTCCGCTTTCCATGCCTTGTATTTCTGAAAGAATAGATGGTTGTACAGTGCACACATATAACAATGGTGACCTGATCGCCTGCTTCGATGAGAATGTTCCGGATACAGTTATCAGGGAAATCGCAAAGCGGCAGCCTCTGCGAGCTGTTTTCCGTGACAGTTGTTTCAATGGTAGTCCGGCAAAAATAAATGTTGGTGAGACTTTCAAAATGCTCGCCCCGGACACACGGATAAAAGTCATTTGAGGAGGCATCCAGATGAGAATTCAATACAAATATCAAAAATTCCAAGCGGATGCCGCAAAAGCTGTTGTAGATGTTTTCGCCGGACAGCCCTATATGACTTCAAATCACATGATAGATCGTGGTAGCTTTCATGCCAATAAAAAAAATGATTATCAGTACACCGGTTTATTGACAGATACGGAGGAGGATTTTACTGGTTGGAGTAACCATAAAATCATCCCGGAGCTTAACGATCAGGTTATTCTCGAGCATCTTCAGAAGATCCAGCGTACAAACCAGATCTCTCCTTCTTCAAAGCTGGAGGGCCGGGCAGACGGATACAACCTGACTATCGAGATGGAGACGGGTGTCGGCAAGACCTATACCTATATCAAAACAATGTATGAGCTGAACCGTGCCTATGGCTGGAGTAAGTTCATTATTGTGGTTCCCAGTATAGCGATTCGCGAGGGTGTATATAAGTCTTTCGAGATGACGCAGGAACATTTTGCCGAAGAATACGGTAAGAAGATTCGATTCTTCATCTACAACTCCTCTCAGCTGACGGAGATTGACCGTTTTGCTTCAGACAGCTCGATCAACGTCATGATCATCAATTCACAGGCTTTCAATGCCAAGGGTAAGGATGCTAGACGGATCTATATGAAGCTAGACGAGTTCCGCTCTCGCAGGCCGATTGATATCATTGCAAAAACGAACCCGATCCTGATCATTGACGAGCCGCAGTCTGTGGAGGGAAAACAGACCAAGCAGCGCCTAAAGGAGTTTCATCCCCTGTTGACGCTGCGCTATTCTGCGACGCATAAGTCTGACTCTATCTATAACATGGTATACCGGCTGGACGCGATGGAAGCTTATAACAAGTGCCTGGTTAAGAAAATTGCAGTGAAGGGGATAACCGAGACCGGCAGCACAGCAACAACAAGCTATGTTTATCTGGAGAGCATCAACCTTTCAAAAAGCGACCCTACCGCGACCCTCCAGTTTGATGTAAAGCAGGCTTCAGGCGCTAAACCAAAGAGCCGCATCGTGAAGATTGGTGACAATCTTTACGACTATTCCAATGGTCTGGAGGAATATAAAAACGGTTTTGTGGTGAAGTCGATCGATGGACGTGACGATTCTGTGGAATTCTTGAATGGCATCAAGATTTTTGCCGGGGATGTGATCGGCAAGGTGGACGAGGACCAGCTGCGCCGTATCCAGATCCGAGAGACGATTCTGTCCCATATTCAGAGAGAGCGGCAGCTCTTCTATAAGGGCATCAAAGTCCTCAGCCTGTTCTTCATCGATGAAGTGGCGAACTACCGCGAGTATGATGCTTCCGGACAGCCGGCAAACGGGAAATATGCCGCGATGTTTGAAGAGGAATACAGGGACATCATTGGAAACATGCAGCTGTCTTTTGGTGAAGATGACTATATCAGGTATCTGACCAGCATCGATGCCTCCAAAACCCACGCAGGATATTTTTCGGTAGACAAAAAGGGCAAGATGATCAATAGCAAGGTCGGAAGAAAGGAAACAACCTCCGACGATGTCAGTGCTTATGAGTTGATTATGAAGAATAAGGAACTGCTACTGGACCGTGATCCAAGGAGATCTCCGGTACGCTTCATTTTTTCCCACTCCGCCCTCCGGGAAGGTTGGGATAATCCCAATGTGTTCCAGATCTGCACATTGAAGCAGAGCAGCAGCGATGTCAGGAAGCGTCAGGAGGTTGGTCGCGGTCTGCGTCTGTGCGTCAACCAGGATGGGGAGCGAATGGACACGAATGCTCTTGGTAATGATGTCCATAACGTGAATGTCCTGACGGTTATCGCCAGCGAGAGCTACGATTCTTTTGCAAGGGGACTTCAGACAGAACTGGCGGATGCTGTGGCTGACCGGCCACGCGCGATCACTGCAGAGCTTTTCATCGGCAGGGTGATCAAAGACGCACAGGGGAATGAGCAGGTCATTGACAGCGATACCGGACATGCCATCCACTACGATATGATTATAAATGGCTATATCGACAAGAAAGGCACGCTTACAGATAAGTATTATACAGATAAAGCAAATGGAGAGATAAAAGTTGCCGAAGAGGTTGCCGACTCTGCTGCTTACGTCATCGAGATCATTGATTCAATCTACGATCCCAGGAACCTGCAGCCTGAGAACGCTCGCAGCAATAACGTAGAACTGCAGGTGGATGAAGACAAACTGGCTATGCCGGAGTTTAAAGCCCTATGGTCTAAAATCAATGCGAAGTCTGTCTACGTAGTTGATTTCGATACGGATGAGCTTATCAGAAAAGCGATTACTTCCCTGGACAGCAAACTGCGTGTATCCAAGATTTATTTCCGGGTAGAGTCCGGTTCTATGGATTCCATCAAATCCAAAGAGGATCTGGTTTCCGGTGCTTCTTTCGTGAAGGAAAGAGATGCGCATTACGACATAAACGTAACCGCAAGTTCCAATGTGAAATATGACCTGATTGGTAAACTGGTGGACGAGACCGGCCTTACACGAAAGGCTGTCATAGCGATCCTCCAGGGAATCAAACCATCTGTCTTTAACAAGTTTAAGGACA
>CACZNZ010000443.1 GCA_902782625.1 uncultured Lachnospiraceae bacterium
TAGTGTATTCCTTCTTTCTATGCAGGTCTTTATAGAGATAGCTTCATAGATATCCTGGTCGAAAACAGGGCTTATCTTTTTATATTCCTCAAGAGGCATCTCATCAAGGGAAATTCCCTGATCGATGCAGTAAAGCACAAGCTTTCCGACAATTCCATGTGCATCGCGGAAAGGAACCCCTTTTTCTACCAGATAATCAGCAGCATCCGTTGCATTGGTAAATCCATTCGCAGCTGACCGTTCCATGATTTCCGGACGAAACGTGATGGTGCGAAGCATCCCATGGAAGAGAGCGATACATCCTTTTACCGTGTCATAAGCATCAAATGCCAGTTCTTTATCTTCCTGCATATCTTTATTATAGGCAAGGGGCAGACCTTTCATGGTAGTAAGAAGACTTGTAAGCGCGCCATAAACACGACCGGTCTTCCCTCGGATCAGTTCCGCGATGTCAGGATTCTTTTTCTGAGGCATGATGGAGCTTCCGGTACTGTATGTGTCATCTATCTCTACAAACTGATATTCATTCGAATTCCATAGAATGATTTCTTCACAGAATCTGCTTAAATGCATCATAATAATGGAAAGAGCACTAAGCAGCTCTAAAACATAATCTCTGTCAGAAACGGAATCCATACTGTTAAGTGTAGGACCGTCAAATCCGAGCAAAGAGGCAGTCATTTCCCGATCAAGAGGATACGTGGTGCCGGCCAGTGCGCCCGAACCAAGAGGACAGGTATTCATACGCTTATAGATATCACAAAGTCTGTCATAATCCCGTTTGAACATCTCCATATAGGCTCCGATATGATGAGCAAGCGTAAGCGGCTGAGCTTTCTGCAGATGAGTAAAGCCTGGCATAAAAGTATTCAGATGCTTCTTCATAAGCTCATGACAAGTGCGAATCAGATCAAACAGTTCCGACCGGATTTCTAAAAGCTGTTCCCTGGTATAGAGTTTCATATCCAAAGCTACCTGATCATTACGGCTTCTTCCTGTATGGAGTTTCTTTCCGGCATCTCCAATCCTTTCTGTGAGCACGGCCTCCACAAAACTGTGAATATCCTCGTATTCTTCTGTAATCTCTAGTGCACCGCTTTCCACATCTGCAAGGATTCCGCGAATTCCGTCAATAATCTGATCTTTTTCCTCATCAGTAAGAATACCGATAGCATGAAGCATCCTGGTATGAGCGATGCTTCCTTCCATATCCTGCCTGTACATTTTTTTGTCAAAAGAGATGGAAGCATTAAAGCGGTATACAAGCTGATCCGTCTCCTTAGTAAATCTTCCGCCCCATAGTTGCGCCATAGGAAGGTACCTCCTTGATTTCTTTCATGATTATCTATTCTAACGTATTCTAAAAGACATGGCAAGAAAAGATTGGGAAGCATATTTTTCTTGCGAAATGCCTAAAATAATATTATAATAGGCAATGTTTGACATAAGAAAGGAAATAAATATGCAATTAAAGAAAGTAGCAAGCATAATTATGCTTCTTCTGACATCCATGATCTGGGGGGCTGCTTTTGTAGCACAGAGTGTCAGTATGGACTATATCGAACCGTTTACCTTTATTTGTTTGCGGTCACTGATCGGGGGAGTGGTACTGCTTCCGGTAATCCATGTGTTTGACCATTTCAGGAACCGGTCACAAGCAGAAGAGAACAAAGGGAAAACAGCACAGTATTCCTGGTCGAACCCAATGTTATGGAAGGGCGGAGCTGCATGCGGATTATTCCTGTTTTTAGCCAACTGTGCCCAGCAGACAGGTATCCAGTTTACAACGGCAGGTAAGGCTGGCTTTATCACAGCGCTTTATATTATTTTGGTTCCGATCTTTGCGTGGATTATTTTCAGAAAAAAATGTTCTGCTTTTGTCGGTGCCGGTGTTTTCCTCGGGGTGATCGGGCTGTATCTTTTATGTATTTCCGATAAACTGACCATCGAAAAAGGAGACACCCTGATCATCATTTGTGCCTTCTTCTTTACAGGACAGATACTTGCCATTGATTATTTTGTGCCGCATGTTGACGGAATGAAGATGGCCTGCCTGGAATTTCTTTTGGGAGGAATCCTTTCTCTTGGGCTGATGTTTCTTCTGGAACACCCGGATCCGATCCAGATCCATAAAGCGATGATTCCCATCCTTTATACCGGTATTATGTCCACCGGAGTGGCATATACTCTGCAGATTCTGGCACAGGAAAATCTTAATCCGACAGTCGCTGCCCTGTTGATGAGTCTTGAATCTGTTTTCTCGGTATTATCAGGGTATCTGATTCTGGGTGAAATTCTTTCTGGAAGGGAAATTGCAGGCTGTTTTATCATGTTTGCTGCCATTATTCTGTCGCAGATTCCCGTCAGAATAAAGGAACCGGAGAATTAGGCATTGATTTTCTGAAAAAATGCTTGTATAATTAGTTGGAATAATATTTATATTATCCGAATATTCATGAAAAGGAGATTGTAACTATGAAAAGAATTTTAGCTCTCGTACTGACAGTAATTATGGGTGCAGCCCTGCTGACCGGATGTGGATCTGGTGGAGCTTCTTCAGGTGGTAATGCAGAACAGTCTACTAAAGAGGCAGCTGCTGATATCAAGACTGTTACTGATGGTGTTCTTACCATGGCAACCAACGCTTATTTCCCGCCATATGAATACTATGAAGGAAGCGAGATTGTCGGAATCGATGCAGAGATTGCCAAAGCAGTTGCTGACAAACTTGGTCTTGAACTTCAGATTCAGGATATGGAATTTGATTCCATCATTACTGCTGTTCAGACAGGAAAAGCAGATATGGGACTTGCAGGAATGACTGTTACGGAAGAACGTCTTAAGAACATCAACTTCTCTGACAGCTATGCAACCGGTATCCAGGCTATCGTCGTAAAAGAAGATTCCGATATTACTGGTCCTGATGATTTGAAGGGCAAGAAGATCGGTGTACAGCTGTCCACCACCGGCGACATCTATGCATGTGGTGATTTTGGCGAGGAGAACGTAGAGAAGTACAACAAAGGTAATGATGCGATACTCGCTCTTGCTTCCGACAAGGTTGATGCAGTCATCATCGATAATGAGCCTGCTAAATCTTACGTAGCTGCTACCAAGGGTCTTAAGGTTCTCGATACAGAATATGTTCAGGAAGAGTATGCTGCTTGTATCTCCAAAGATAATGAAGCACTCCTTACAGCAGTAAATGGTGCACTTGCAGAGCTGAAAGCAGACGGAACATTACAGGCTATTCTTGACAAGTATATCCAGGCTGATTAATCGATAATCTGATATTATCAAAAGGATTGGATAAAGAGGCTGATTTGTTCAGCCTCTTTCTTTTCCGGGAAAGGAATTACCATTGCAGAACTTTTTAAGTGTTATTCAAGAAAAATTTGTAAATGATTTTATTGTGGATGATCGCTGGAGATTCATCGTTGATGGTCTGAAAATTACCTTGGAAGTAACTTTTCTGTCCCTCATTGTCGGATTGGTTCTCGGCGCATTGATCGCCGTGATCCGTACAGCTCATGATCAGCTCAGAGAAGGAGACGGAAAAGGCAATATCTTTTTGAATATTGCCAATGGAATCTGCCGGGTTTATCTGACGATCATTCGTGGTACACCTCAGCTTGTTCAGCTTTTGATCATGTTCTTTATCATCCTGAACTCTCCGAGCATTTCTAAAATTACAGTAGCTGTAGTGACATTCGGTATCAATTCCGGCGCCTATGTAGCAGAGATTTTCCGTTCAGGTATCATGTCCGTAGATGCAGGTCAGATGGAAGCAGGAAGATCTTTAGGTCTTGGATATACGGATACCATGATGCAGATTATCATGCCTCAGGCTATGAAAAACTGTCTGCCTGCTCTTGTAAATGAGATGATAACTATGCTCAAAGAGACTTCGATCTGTGGCTATATCGGACTCAATGAGCTGACCAGGGGTGGAGATATCATCAGAGGGACGACATTTGATGCTTTATTTCCACTTTTAACCGTTGCACTTATCTACCTTGTGATAGTCATGTTCTTTACATGGGTCATGGGAATCATTGAGAGGAGGCTGAGAGAAAGTGATATACGTTAATCATCTTTGTAAATCATTTGGGCAGCATAAAGTGCTCAAAGACATTTCGGAACATATTGAGCAGGGAGAAAAAGTAGTTATCATCGGACCGTCAGGATCCGGTAAATCGACCTTCCTGCGATGCCTCAACCTTCTGGAAAGGCCGACATCCGGTCAGATTATCTTTGACGGAACAGATATCACGGATCCGAAGATCAATATAGACCATGTACGGATGCACATGGGTATGGTGTTCCAGCACTTTAATCTGTTTCCGCATAAAACGATTATGGACAATATCACGCTGGCACCTGTACGCCTTAAGCTGATGAAACCGGATGAGGCAAAGGAAGAAGCACTGCGCCTTTTGAACCTGGTTGGCCTGCCGGATAAAGCCGATTCCTATCCTGTTCAGCTGTCCGGCGGTCAGAAGCAGA
>CACZNZ010000444.1 GCA_902782625.1 uncultured Lachnospiraceae bacterium
ATGTTCTTATGGACATTCCGTTTTGCCAGCATCCGGACGAGAATACCGGCTACCGCAACCACAGCGCTGATGGTCGAGGAGGAAAGCAGCTTCGCAACCCCGCTGTTGCCTTCGATATAAGACAGACACAGGATCCATCCGGTAATGCTGGTTCCGATATTGGCACCGAATACAATGGCGATCGCCTGCGAAAGCTGCATCATTCCGGAGTTTACGAAACCAATCACCATCACAGAGGTGGCAGAGGATGACTGAATCACCGATGTGACACCGGTACCCAGTAAAATTCCTTTTAACGGTGTGTTTGTCAGGCTGTAAAGCAGTGTCTCCAGCTTATCCCCCGCGACACTCTTCAGACCGTCTCCCATGAGCTGCATACCGTAAAGAAACAGCGCTACGCCACACAGAAGGGACAGTATCATCGAAATCAAATCCATTTTTCTCTCTCCTCGATAGACACAAGTTTACCTCTGGTTTAATTCTTTCGAATACCGATCTCCATAATACGTTGCCTTACGGCTTTAAACGGTATCCGGGTTCCTTATCCGTTTTCCGGAAGGATCTCTGACCTTCTCTCGCCTTTCCTCATTTACGTAAATCGAATTGTTTTTACGGAAAATCGAGAGACGAACAAAACCCCATCAGCCTTTACCTCTTCGGCCCGGCCTTACCAAACATTATACGCTTACATGAGTCATCAATGCAACGTATTTTCAGAAATATTGACAAAGCTTCTGAGGTATAAATGATTAATGCTTTTTCATTTATGCCTTATCTTCGGCGTAAAATCAATCTACGGAAAAGACCTCTCATCGTCTGATGATTAACACTGTCTCCATACCTTGTCCGAGCCAGTCCCAGTCCCTGATTCGAAGCGTAAAACGTTTGATTTCTTCATTGTTTTGTGATATCATATGTATTCATTCAGCAAACTATGGAGGATCTGGTTTTGAACAGTATTATAATTGACATTTTGCCTTTATTGCTGATGGTTATGCTCTTCTGGGGCGCCAAATTGAAAAAACCTTTGAGTTCACTGAATACAGAGAATTATTTAACTTATGATACCAGCAAGTACTACCGCGGCTTTTTTGCCATTGTTGTCGTATTTCACCATCTGTCCAAATGTACAGAAACAGGAATTGTTTTCCCATTTTTTTACTATTCCGGATATTTAGCGGTTTCCTACTTCTTCTTTCTCTCAGGTTATGGCTTGCAAAAATCCTATATTGTTAAAGCTGATCATTACAGAAAGGGATTTCTTTTAAAACGAATACCATCTGTTCTTATTCCTTATATTATCACCATAGTTTTTTATTGGTTATTAGAATTGACTCGAGATAATCATCTTTCTTTAAAAAGCTACGTCTATGCAATACTGCATGGACGGACAATTCTAGGGCTTTCCTGGTATATTATTACTATCCTTATATTTTATGTTATATATTGGCTTCTGATGGTAATTTGCAGTAACAGATATTTCCTGATGATCACTTTAGCTGTAATCTGGTATATTTTCTACATGATTTTTTGCATAAAAATGGGCTACGGCGGATATTGGTTTAATGCAACCCCATTATTGATCGTCGGAATGTTCTGGGCAACTTATGAAAGCAATATACTGGAATTGTTAACTAAGATTCATATAAGTATTGTACCTGCGATCTGGATTTCTTTTACTGGTCTGTTTCTCATAGAAATCAGAAATGCTTCTTTTTTCAACCTTTCGAACCTGATTAAGACGTTGATTATCGCTGTACTTTTTGTTTTAGGTGTACTAATGTTTTCCTTAGAAGTACAGATCGGGAATAGGGCACTTGAATTTCTGGGTAATATTTCGCTTGAGATATATTTATCACAAGGGATATTTATCGAAATCCTAAGTAACAGATGTGTTTATTTTACGAATGAATTGTTATTGTGTATAACTGTTTTGTCTGGTACAATAATTTTTTCTTATTTACTTCATATCATCTTGCAGTTTATTCTGAAAAAATACAGGATCATGTTACATAACCTGAAAGTTTAAATTTTCTTTTGTGGCTAAATGGAGGTTATATGAACTGGACAATAAGGGCAATCCTATTTGGTTCTTCTATTGCCAACAAATTAATCAGACAAAACCCGGGAAGCATAATTGTTTTTACACACCAGACGATTGGTGATCAGGTAATCACCCTTTCTTTTGTTCAGGAGTATAAGAAAACACATAATATTGACAGGGTATTATATCTCACATCGAACAGGAAAAGTGCATTAGTGCATTGTTTCGGTAATCAGGTCGATGGAATCATAACTCTCCCTTATAAGGATTTGCACACCCTGCTTCACTTTTATAAAAGCGACTTTGGCCAGATCTATCGCAAAAGTCATCCGGAGCTGTTATGTACTTTTGAAACTGCCTATATTCGTAATGATATTTTACAGAAGCAGAAAAATTTTGATTATTTAGATATAGAAAAAGCTGTTTTTCGTATCAGTCCCGCAAGTAAGCCATGCGGAATCAATTCTACTGCAATTGACGACAACTGTATAGCAAAATTCAATGAGAAGATCGTTCCCGGAAATACAGTTGTGATCAATCCATATGCTAACAGCTGCAAAGGAATACCTGCTGCCTTTTTTGAAAAAGCCGCCATGAAACTGATGAGCTTCGGCTTCACCGTTGTCACCAGTATTCATGGGAAACAGGAGCCTGTGAAAGGAACTCAGGGATTAGCATTTACTATGATAGAGGCAGTCCCTTTGTTTGAGAAATGTGGGTATATTGTCGGAGCAAGAAGCGGTTTTCTCGATTTAGCCGCGCAGGGTACTGCAGTTATAGCTTCTGTTGATACTCCCGGATATTTATATGCTGATTTTTACAGAATTGAAGCCTGGAATACACATAAATATCTC
>CACZNZ010000445.1 GCA_902782625.1 uncultured Lachnospiraceae bacterium
ACCCCTACTATCCTGAAAAACTGCTTTTTCTTGTAAGAGATCACGATGCAGATCACAAGCAGCACGCTCACGGTTATAGCAAGATACGCTGTTCTGGAAACAGTAAATATCGCATAGGACATGATAAATCCAAACAGGACCATCTCCTTCCATGCTATAACGGCTATGTCTTTGAGCCTGGCGCCTGTTGGAAGTGACACTATCTTGACTATAAGCATTACTGTCGCTACGGCGCCCATAAACGTGAAGTATTCAGCCGTAACAGTAACTGTATGGAATATAAAAGCAAACCTTCCGCTTACATATCCCGGGAAGTACCTGTGAAGGTAACAGTAGATCAGGGATATTGCAAAGTTCATCATAAAGCCGCCGGAAAGTATCTTGTAAAAATCCTTTCTTTTGTCCCATACCGCAAATCTGGTAAACAAAAACAGTGCAAATATGGCAAGATATATGCCCCAGAGTCTTGTGTTTCTGAGGATAACCATGAAGATCAGCAGCACTCCTAAAAGTATTCCGAAAAAGGAAGGAACAACATAGGTCTTTTTGGTATGAGAAGCCCCGTACCTGAGTTCACTGATCTTTAGGACGATGAGCCTTATAAGGTTGAGCACCAGCAGCCCGCCCAGGATCACGATTATGATGTTGTATTTAAGCATGGCATTCTGAAGGTCATATTCCTTGACATCCTCAGAAAGCTTGTGAATGTTGTAGTAATTTACTCCAAATATGGTCGATCCCAATACCCACACGAGATTGTATATATTGAAAAACTCTCTCAGTGAGAATGTAAAGAGCAGCATGACAATAAGCCATATGCTCATACGTCTCTCGGACAGATAGTGGAAAATGTCATATAGATCGTTCATGTAACAGGATGCATACCAAAGAGCCATAGCCATGGAGAACATGATGGCGATATATTGAAGCCTGTCCTCATTCCTAAGGCTCTGCCAGAAGGATATCCCTTCTGTGTGTATTATGACCTTGTGGTTGATGGCATAGAACACAATGGCTGCCGCTATGATAAGTCCGATCTCGTAAAAGACAATGTCAAGGGGCCTGTTGTCAAAGACCTTAAACGGAAATACCATTATCATTAAAGCACCAAAGATCAGCGCTGCCACAGGGTTTGCCGAACATTCCAGAACCCTCTCTGCAGTTATAAGCCTGTCCTTATCAGGGTTGTTTTTGTAATATGCTTTTGTTCCAAAGCAGATGGCTGCAGCAACAGCAGCAATTCCAAGTATTATTGCAAGTGAAGCTGTCTTATTAAGCGGCAGTCTGTAAATGTATCTGGCTGCCAGATGCATTCCGTCAACCTTGACATAATCCCAGGTCAGGTCGCCGACATAGGCAGAATCAGCAGGTATATCTTCAAGTCCCAGATAGTACTTGGATCTGCACTCCGCAAACCTGAGCATGTACTCTTTTCCAACTTCGACATTCATCTCCATTGGAATCCTGACATATCCGGGGATGACTGCATCTGCCGTATCCACAAATGTAGTCAGAAGAATAGCACCATTCTCATCACACAGATAGGCTGTAAGATATCTTCCCTTTTCAACGTTAGTTACGTATACGTCAACGGAGCTCAGCCTGTCATACTGTGCAATAAAAGTCTGATATATCCTGTTGTGCTCAGCATTTATCCCCTCGGTCTCTCCCACTATGGTCCCGCCACCGGATGTCTCCAGTGTCTGGGTAAAGAGCCTGACAGGAAAAATAATAAGTATTCCGATTAATGCAAAAATAAGCGTAACAATCTGTATTGCTCTGCTTTTACTAACTACTTTTCTCATATTAAAACCTTTTGATGTTTACTGGCACTATCGCAGATTCCGCGCATAATACTGCATCATAGTATAATATCACACATGGATGTCTATATCAAACCGCAGCATTAGCCTTTGTGGTACTCTTTCCGGTTATCAAAAGAAGCGGAATGCACAGCCACAGATACAGGACATATCTGATCAGATATGTGGGCCCCAAAAGTACTGTACAGAAAGTAAGTATCATGGGCATAAACGGAAGTATGCAGCCAAATCTCTTTTTATAAAGCCTGTAGGCAAATACAAACATATAAATAAACACATAAAGTCCCGGGCCAAAGAACAGATGCAGCACCGGATAATCCTGCTGAAACGTGCCGATGGAAAGGTACCTGTACAGATTATCAATGGCAGGAATAAGGCTCTTTCTCTCCCCCGGAGGCTCTACTTCATAGCCAAAGTATGAGCTGTCCTCATAGGTAAAACTGTAAACCGTATTTCCCTTATAAACATTTATTATTGCCGGAGGATACCAGTATCCATAGGAAGTAAGAAGCCATGCGTTGACATAGGCCATAGGATGCTTAACAAGCTGCGCCTTCCATATCTTCCAGAAGTCAGAGCTGTTCTGCTCGTAGAGCCCGTTGTTGAAATCAACCTTTACCATATCGGAAACTCTTGGTGTGTACTTATCCAGATTGTTTTTTGGAATATAG
>CACZNZ010000446.1 GCA_902782625.1 uncultured Lachnospiraceae bacterium
ACCATCTACTACAGTTTTTTTGAATATTACAGAAGCGGTCTTAGTATCATCGGACCGAATCCTGTTGGACTTGCCAACTATGAAGCGCTTTTCCAGAGCGACTTTTTGAAATATATGGGAAATACGATTGCCTTATGGGTGATCGGATTCGTTCCGCAGATAGCGATTTCGCTGCTTTTGGCAGCATGGTTTACAGACCTTCGTCTGAGAATCCGCGGAAAACAGTTTTTTAAAGTAGTGATCTATATGCCAAACCTGATCATGGCCAGCGCGTTTGCCATGCTGTTCTTTGCCTTGTTCTCTGATAACGGGCCAGTGAATGCCTTTATGATATCCGCAGGGTTGATTGACAAGCCGTTCCGGTTTCTTTCTTCCGTGTGGGGCGCAAGAGGACTCGTAGGACTGATGAATTTTCTGATGTGGTTTGGTAATACCACCATCCTTCTGATGGCGGCAATCATGGGAATCAATCCCGCATTGTTTGAAGCCGCAGAGCTTGACGGATGTACGCACAATCAGATGTTTTTCAAGATTACACTGCCAAACATTCGTCCGATCCTTGTATATGTATTGATCACATCCATGATCGGTGGTCTCCAGATGTTCGATGTTCCACAGATTTTGACAAACGGAAAAGGGAATCCGGACAGAACGGTTACCACAGTGATCATGTATCTGAATAATCACCTGGCCAGCAAGAATTACGGTATGGCCGGTGCCGTATCCGTGATCTTGTTCATCATCTGTGCGATCCTCTGTATCGGCGTATATTTCTCCATGAACAGTGATCCGGATGAGAGAAAAGCCAGAAAGGCTTTGAAGAAGAAAGGAGGGAAGGCCTGATGACCAGAAAAAAAGACAGTAATGTCCTGTTTACGATTTTTGTGCATTGTGTTCTGATATTTTTGGCTTTCCTGTGTCTGTTTTTCTTCTATATCCTGATCATAAACTCCACGAGAAGTCATTCTATGATTCAGAAAGGTTTTTCTTTCCTGCCCGGGAAGAGTTTTATGGTCAATCTGAAACACGTACTGAATGATGCCAATATCCCGGTGCTGTCCGGTATCAGAAACAGTTTGCTCGTATCAACGATGGCTGCAGTCCTTGCGACTTATTTTTCTGCACTGACAGCTTATGGGCTATACGCTTATGATTTCAAACTGAAGAAACCGGCATTTGTATTCATCATGCTGATTCTTGCGATGCCGACACAGGTTTCTGCACTTGGTTTTGTAAATCTCGTTGATAAGATGGGCGGATTGAATCATATGTGGCCGCTGTTTGTGCCTTCTATCGCAGCTCCGGCAGTATTTTATTTCATGCACAGTTATCTGCAGTCGTCTCTTCCGATGGAACTGGTAGAAGCTGCCAGGATGGACGGTTGCAGCGAGTTCAGAACTTTTAATCAGATTGTTCTTCCGATTATGAAACCGGCCATTGCGGTTCAGGCAATCTTTACATTTGTATCGACCTGGAATAATTACTTTATTCCTGCCCTGATCATTTCAGACAATAATAAAAAGACACTGCCGATCCTGATCGCAGCACTTCGAAGCGCTGACTTCCTGAAGTTTGACATGGGTAAGGTTTATATGCTGATCACGATTGCCATTGTTCCTATCATCATCGTCTATCTGCTTCTGTCGAGATTTATTGTCGATGGGGTCACACTCGGCGGTGTAAAGGAATAACCGGTTACATAAAAGAAACAAAAATGGAGGATATGAAATATGGCTGGTATCAGATTTCAGAATGTTGTTAAAACATATGACAATGGTGTTACTGTTATTCCGGATCTGAATCTGGAAATCAAAGATAAAGAATTTGTTGTTTTGGTCGGACCTTCCGGTTGTGGAAAGTCTACGACCCTTCGTATGATTGCAGGGCTCGAAACCATATCGGACGGAGAGCTCTACATCGGGGATCAGATCGTAAATGATGTCGCTCCGAAAAACCGTGATATTGCCATGGTATTCCAGAGCTATGCGCTCTATCCGCATATGACCGTTTATAAAAATATGGCATTTGCTCTCGAGCTTCGAAAGACACCGAAGGATGTCATTGATAAGAAAGTAAGGGAAGCAGCAAAGATTCTGGAACTTGAGCCTTATCTGGACCGTAAGCCGAAAGCACTTTCCGGCGGACAGAGACAGCGTGTGGCACTTGGACGTGCTATGGTCAGAGATCCGAAAGTATTCCTTCTTGATGAACCGTTATCCAATCTGGATGCCAAGCTCCGAACAGAGATGAGGACCCAGATTTCCAGTCTCCATAACAGACTGCAGACAACATTTGTCTATGTAACCCATGATCAGACGGAGGCGATGACCATGGGTGACAGGATCTGTGTCATGAAAGATGGTATCATTCAGCAGTTTGATACACCACAGAATCTTTATAATTCACCGCAGAACATGTTTGTAGCAGGATTTATCGGTTCACCACAGATGAATTTCCTCGAAGTGGATGTGGAAAAAGACGGCAACGGCTATGCGCTGGTAAAAGGCGAGACCAGAGTGCCTGTTGATACAGCAGGACTTGGTTCTTATGTTGGAAAGAAGGTCATTTTAGGTATCCGTCCTGAAGATCTTCATATTGAAGAAGAGCATCTTTCAAAAGCAGGAAGTGCTGTTCTTCCTGCGAAGGTCGATCTCGATGAGATGATGGGGTCCGAAATCTATCTCTATTTCATGATTGACGGACAGAAGATGATTGCAAGGATTCCTTCCCGTTATGGTGTGAAGATGGGAGATCAGACAAAACTCGCGATTGATACAGATAAGATCCATATCTTTGATATGGAGACTGAAGAGGTTATAGAATAACAGGCACGAAGGAGTAAGCATGACAAAAGTGGTACTTTGTGAACAATCTGATGATGGTCTTTGTTTCTATCATATGCAATCGGAATCGGTTGAAATGACGGTGACAAATCTCGGCTGTCGCATCCTGACATTAAAGACAATGGACAGGATGCATAACATGGAAGATATCGTACTGAGTTACCGGAATGTCAGGAATTGCATGAACGATGACAGTTGTATGGGTGCGATTGCAGGCAGGGTAGCAAATCGTATTGGAAATGCTTCTTTTATCCTTAACGGGAGAGAGTATTTCCTCAAGGCTAATTGCGGCCCCCATCACCTTCACGGTGGAGAAAGAGGATTTGATAAGGTTCTTTTTGATGGAGTGATCATTGAGGACGGAGTCCGGTTTTTCTACTGCTCTCCTGATGGAGAAGAAGGGTATCCAGGCAGACTGGAACTTACAGTCACTTATCTTCTGACGGACAATCGGGTGCGGATTATGTATGAAGCACAGGCAGACCGGGATACCATAGTCAATGTCACAAACCACACCTATTTCAACCTTTCCGGGCACAACCCGGAAGGGGCGAAAGAAGGATTCCCGG
>CACZNZ010000447.1 GCA_902782625.1 uncultured Lachnospiraceae bacterium
GAAGAGACGCCTGACTTTACAGATTCCTTCGTGGAAATCTATGAAAATGCAAAGAAGGAACTTCCTTCACTTGAAGACGATGGCAGCATCGTATACGGAATCAAAGATGGCAAATGGACGATTCTTTCCATAGATGAACATCTGTTTTACAGTTTTTACGGATTCCCTGCACAAAACCAGTAAAAGGCAAAAAAGAGAGAGAATGCACAGCAATCCATGCATTCTCTCTCTTTTTATACGGATAATGATCCCTCAGGCAATCTCTTCATTATTCAGATAATGCTGTATATGATCAAGGGCTTCCACCTCGTCTTTGCCGTCTGCTACAACATCAATCTTTCCGCCCTTCGGAATACCCAGTGTCATCATCCCCATCAGGCTTTTGGCATTCACATGTTTATTCCCAACATCAACATAAACCTTGCTCTCATACTGACTTGCAATCTGGATAAAAAGTGCAATCGTACTAGGGTCAAGACCTGCGGGAATCTTAATCTCCATAGATTTTGTAACCATTGTGAAATCCTCCTGTTTTACTCATTCGTGTTTTTATCTCTGAGATTATTCGCTATATCACTCAGTTTTCTGAGCCGGTGATTCACACCGGATTTGCCTATCGGCTTTTCGAGCATCTTACCAAGCTCTTTTAAAGGGGCATCCGGATCTTCCAGGCGTGCAAGCGCCACACTTTTCAAGTTATCCGAAAGCCTGTCAAGTCCTATCGTATCACGGATATATCTAATATCTTCAATCTGTTTTCGTGCTGCCGATACGGTCTTACTGATGTTGGCCGCTTCACAGTTGACCCTTCGGTTCACACTGTTTCTTACATCCTTGATGATACGGATATTTTCGAATCTCATCAGACTCTGATGTGCGCCGATAATATTGAGCACATCGGATATCATCCCGCCCTCCTTCAGATAGACGACCTGATATTTTTTGCGTCCGATGATCCTTCCTTCCAGTCCGAAAGCAGACAGGATTTCCCTGACTTGTTCTGCTTCTTCCCTGTAATTACAGACTATCTCAAAATGATAATTTTTCTCCGGATCCGTAATAGACCCGGCACTTAAAAATGCTCCTCGCAAAAAGGCTCTCCTGCAACAGATTCGCTGCAGAACAGGATTGTGTATCACCAGACACTCTCTGTCGATCCTTCCAAGATCATCCATGATCCGAATCGTCTTCAGAATCCTGAGTGAATCCGATTCCTCTGTCACCCGGATCGTGTAATACCGGCTTCGTTTCAGATAATCATGTCTTGTTGCCGTCACACTGGGCACAATCCCAAATGTATCCTTCAACAGAGAAAAAAACCTTCTTGCTACTGCGACATTCTCTGTGTGGAGAGCGATCACCGGATGCGCCGGGTCACAGTCAATTCCGCCCGCCAGTCTCACAATGGCTGACAGTTCCGCAATCATACAGTGCTTCTCTCCTATAGGAATCCTGGAAAGTTCTTCTTTTACATCAGAGGAAAAAGACATGCTTCCTCCTCCTAAAATCCGAGAAAGCGGACTTCTGTTTCCAGAAAAACACCGGAATTACTTTGCACCTTCTTCTGTACCTGTCGGATAAGAAATGCAATCTCCTCCGCTGTGGCTCCCCCACGGTTGATCACAAACCCACTGTGTTTTTCAGAAACCTGTGCGCCTCCCACTGTGTAGCCCTTCAGTCCGGCATCCTGGATCAGTTTACCGGCAAAGTATCCTTCCGGTCTCTTGAATGTGCTTCCCGCACTGGGGAACTCCAGCGGCTGCTTCTGCCTTCTAAGGCCTGCGAGCCGGTCCATCTCTGCCTTGATCTCAGCCGGATCCCCTTTGCGAAGCGCAAATCTGGCGGAAAGAACCGTATATTCATTCCGGAACACCACACTGTTACGATAAGATAACTCCAGATCATCCACAGACAGGCTAAGCAATTCTCCATCTTTTGTAAGCACATCCGCACTGATGAGAACATCTTTCATCTCCCCGCCATAAGCACCGGCGTTCATCGCAACGGCTCCTCCTAAAGATCCGGGAATCCCTGCGGCAAATTCAAGGCCTGTAAGTCCCTGACGCAACGCTTCCTTGCTGACTGCGGAAAGCAGTGCACCGGCCTGTGCACTGATCTGTTCGTTCTCTGTTCTGATCTTGGAAAGATTCTTGCCAATGCGGATGATCAGCCCCCGGAAGCCTTTATCACTGACGAGAAGATTACTGCCATTACCCATGATAAAACAGGGAATTCCTTCTTCCCTGGCACATGCTGCCGCATAAACAATCTCCTCTTCAGAAGCCGGAAGCACAAAATAATCCGCCGGCCCGCCTACCTTAAAACTGGTATGACTGCTCATCGGTTCATCTTTGAGAACTGTTCCATCCTTAATGCCAGAATGTATCCTTTGTAAGAATGTATCCATGATTATGTCCTTATCTATTATGAAAATAGTCCATCAGTTGATATAATAATACAATTTATTTTTCTTCTCAATATAAAAAGACGACAAAAAGATTTCTATCTTTATATCTCTTTTTATGTAAATCGACAATTTTACTCTTTTTTATTGCGGTCTATGTTACCTGTAACACGATTATAGAGTTCCTGTGCCGCATTATAACCCATCTTTTTCGCCCGGTAATTAATCGCGGCAGATTCCACGATCACGGCCAGATTTCTGCCCGGACGGATTGGAATGGAATAACAGACTACTTTATTGCCAAGAAATTCAATGAAGTCCTCATCCAGCCCCAGTCTGTCATAGTTGGTCTCACGATTCCAGTCTTCCAGACGA
>CACZNZ010000448.1 GCA_902782625.1 uncultured Lachnospiraceae bacterium
CGATCTTATCGGGTATTCTTCCTCTCAAAAAGCAACGATTGCAGCGAGAGATTCCAAAGGGATCGCAAGGGGACAAAAGAAAGCCCGGTCTGCTGCTCCAGATAAGCCTTCAGTTCGCCTTTCCTTCCATCCGGTATGCAAGAAAATGGAATCGGAAAGGCGGCATCCTTATTTGCAAAATAGTAATAGGTATCGCTCGTCTCAATCAGCTTATGGCAGGTTTTGTAAGGATTCTTAACAGGACTTCCGTTATTCCCTCGGGTATTAGCTGAGAAGGATTCTTCATCAAAACTGAAAATGGAGCACGGATAGCCGGAGGATGACTTTTCAATCGCATCGCAGATTCTCTCCGCGCGCCATTTCGCAGGAACACCAATAAACGCGAGGGAAAAACAACCGTAAACGGCAAAGAGATAGTTGATTGGCGATTGTACATTGCCGATAAGCCGTAGACTGATCATGAAACAGACCAATGCCGTTATGACAATGACAATCTGTCTGGTTCTGCCGCTTACGCGATTCTGGACCTTCGAAAGCTTCGTGATCAGTTGCCGGTCATACTGGACTTCCATCTTAAGAAACGTGGAAGTGCGATTATTCATATTCGGCAAGGAGTTCGATTTCTACCGCAATGTTGCCCGGGGTTGCATTGACCCCCATGGCAGTACGGGCTGGCAGCCCGCGCTCTTCACCAAAGAGATCGAGAAGAAGCTGGCTTCCTCCGTTGATTACCTGAGGCTGTTGAGTAAAACTGTCTGTGCTGTTAACGAAACCAAGCACTTTTACGAAGCGTTTAATGCGGTTTAAATCTCCAATTTTCGCGTCCAGGTTAGCCAAAAGATTGAGCATGCAGCGCTTCGCGGCTTCCTGTCCCTGCTCCAGGGTCAGATCCTCTCCCAGTTTGCCATCGATGCTGGTTCCGTTTATCTGGGGTCCGCAGCCGGAACAATACAGAAGATGATCGCCGAATTCCAGAACCGGAGTGTATAATCCGCCGCGGGCGGGAGGAGTGGGGAGAGAAAGGTTCATTTCTTTCAGTTTATCATAGATATTGCTCATTGTTTTTCTCCTTTGTTGCAAATGTACTATGAGTATAGCGATTCCAACAGTGTTTGTTAGAATGAAACAAGTATACTGCTGAATACTCATCCAGTCAAGTAAAACAAAATTTAATGCTTAAATTACATGCTTATTCTCAATGCAGAAGAATAGTACTGGCAGAATTAATGTGTAATGAAAGACGATAGTTGTGAGCTGTGATATATTTGACACCGAAACAGGATGAGACACAAGGCGGGATGAATTTAGAAGATTTCGCTTTGTGATCCGCAGGAAATATCATAATAAGAATATGCTAACTGAAGATTGTTTTTCGGGGAATAGGAAAAAGCCGACTTTTGTATAGGATAGAATAAAAATCGATTATATATAAAGGCATCGGGCAGCTAAATCAAATCAGCTGTCCGATGTCTTTAGTGGTAATCCGATAGTTTGACGAATTTTCAACTCCTTACACAACCAAAGCACATGGGATGTGCATGAGACATAGTAGGACGCGAAAATGAAAGTGGCACTCTCGCATAAAAAAAGTTTGATATCAATCCTAAATTACGAGCATAATAATGTTAAAAATACCCATTATAAGGTGGCTTGATGGGCTTTTAGTATCAATAACAAAAATAAAGAATAAGGGGAAATCATAAAAATCAGTTGTAAAGAACCAAAAAATATGTTAGAATTCAAGCACATAGAGGATGTTCAACTGCCGGAGGATGAACGCCATGGATGGATCAGCCTTATATCGCCAGTTTTTATCGGATTTAATTGCGATCGATACAAGCAATCCGCCGGGCAATGAGTATAAGGCAGCGGACTATATCGCCGGGTGTATGACCCGTTACGGATTCAAAATCGATATTCAGGAGGTCAGTCCGGGCAGAGCAAACGTAGTTTGCAGCACAGGGGAAAAAGGACCGAGGATTCTGTTGACAGGGCATCTGGATGTCGTTCCTGCTGAAGGGGAATGGATCTCGCAGCCTTTTGAAGCAGCGGAACGTGAGAATCGGGTTTACGGACGCGGCGCTTGTGATATGAAAGGCGGAATTGCATGCATGATGGCTGCTGCGGTGTGCGCGGCTGAAAATGGAAGCAAAGTGCCGTTTATGCTCGGATTCGTTGCAGACGAGGAGATATACGGAACGGGAACTCGTGCATTGCTCAAAAGGTATTCTCCTGAAGAAATCCGTTATGCCGTAATCGGAGAACCGACGATGAATTCAATTTGCATCGCGCATCGCGGAGCGATTCGTTTTCATGCGAAAGTTTCCGGACGTTCCTGCCACGCCGGTATGCCGCAGAATGGCGTGAATGCGATCGGAGGAGCGGCTGCTCTGATTCGGGCAATTGAACGGGCAAATATGGCATATAACTCTTACAAGCATGAAGTCCTTCCGCCGCCGTCATTGTGCGCGACCATGATTCAGGGGGGGCTCAAGGACAATGTGGTTCCTGATGAGTGCGTGATCACAATTGATTGCCGGCCATGTCCCGGCCAAAGACCGGCAGACTTTATTCGAATGATCGAGGCATCCTTGTCAGAAGAGGGCGGACTGCAGGAAGGATCATCTGTATCGTTTGAGACATATATTGATGTTCCGGCGGGAGCGGTTTCTTATAACAGTGAAATTGTCAGATGGGCGAGCGGCTGTTATGCAAAGGCATTTCATAAAGGAGCCTCTGTAGAAGCTTTTCCCGCATGCTGTGACCTGAGTCAATTCACGGAGTCAGGCGTGCAGGCCGTGCTTTACGGACCGGGTTCATTGGATCAGGCGCATTCTGTAAATGAGTATGTTGGTTTGGATCAGATGGAGCAGGCTTTCAAATTCTATTGTACATGCCTGGGGGCAGAGGTCTGACCTTTGGGGGAATTCTCCCTGTGCGGGAGATAAAAATAGCTGTGTAAGTGCACGTACACAGCAAGGCTTTCCCTGACCATCGACATTTGAAAGGAGAACAGTCAACATGAAGAAAGTCTTGGCACTGGTTCTTTCCCTGACCATGATTCTTGGACTGGCTGCCGCGTATGCGGACGGGTACAAGATCGGTTTCTCCGACATCTATCTGACCCCCTCCTGGATGCAGGAGATGAAAGACATGCTGGATGAGCGTGTTGAGTTCTGGAAGGCGCAGGGAAAACTGGATGAGCTCTACCTGGCCAACGCAAATGGCGACAACTCTCGCCAGATCGCGGATATCCAGAACATGACCGCTGAAGGCTATGATGCGATCATCATCATCGCGGGTTCTGCGACGGCTCTGAACAATGCGGTGGATGAGGCCATGGCCAAGGGCGTCGTCGTAGTCAACACCAACTCTCTGGTCACGACGAAGGTGACTTCCGTGCTGGCGACTTCCGACGTCGAGTATGGCGAGACCTGCGCCAACTGGCTCATCGAGCAGCTGGGCGGAAAAGGCAAGATCGTTCTGTTCTCCGGCCCCTCCGGCGTTTCGACGAGCGAACTTCGCGAGAAGGGCGCCCGTGACGCGCTTGCGAAGTATCCCGACATCGAGATCGTTACCACGCTCAACAGTGAATACAACGAGGCTCCCGCGCTTGAAGTCGTTATGCCGGTCATCGATGCGTACGACTTTGACGGAATCCTGGCTTTGGGCGGATCTCTGGCCAGCGCTTCTCTGAAGGGCATGATCGAAAGCGGAAAGCCCATGGTTCCGATCACCGGCGAGAACTACAATGCATTCGTGAAGCTTTGGGCGGAAAACATTGACAACGGGTTCTCATCCATCGCGGTCGCAGAGCCGAACTGGGAAGGTGCGCTTGCGCTTGACCTGTGCATTAAGATCCTTGATGGTGAAAAGTATTCTGAGAACTATGAACTCAGCCGTCCTGTGATCACCAATGAGAATATCGGGGAGTATGTTCCCAACGATTTCCCGGACGACTATTATCTGATTTCAAATCTGACGGACGAAGAATACAAGGCTATGCTCGAGGTTAAGTAACGACCATTGGCTGGGAATTGTCTTTTGACAGTTCCCAGCCTTTTATCTATCGGAATTTGATATGGATGGGATTGATCGTCTGAGAATGCACCGCTGGAAACGGTATCGGTTTATCTGTTGGCGGAATCGTCGTGAAAGCTGACGTTAAGCCTGGTGCAGAGCAGGATATCCTTGGACGCAGGGAGGAAAAAGGAACAGCATGAGCGAGAAACAACAAGTTTTTTTGGAAGCACATGGGCTGTGCAAGTCCTTTGGGGGAAACGAGGTTTTGCACGATGTGAATCTCATCATGCGGCCGGGCTGTTACCATGCGTTGATGGGGGAGAATGGTGCCGGCAAGAGCACTCTGATTAACCTGATTACAGGTATTCATAAGCCGGATAAGGGAACTGTAATTATCGACGGCAGGCAAGTGGATAATATAACCCCTCAATCGGCGAGAGAGATGGGAATAATAACTGTGCATCAGGAGCTGAGCATTAATCCGGTGCTCACGGTTGCACAAAATATCTTTCTGGGCTGCGAAAAACTGAACGGCGTCTTTCTGCGTAGTGCGGAAATGAA
>CACZNZ010000449.1 GCA_902782625.1 uncultured Lachnospiraceae bacterium
AGCATGACCGCCATCAGAACAACGACGATTACGGTATAAAACATACTGACAAGCCGAAGAACAAAATAATTCCTGGTCTCATCAATATCAAAGACGGAATTCAGTCCAAGCAGAATGGCATAAACTCCGCTGGAAGCAGCCCACAGTGCACTAAGGATGGAGATCAGAGAAATCGTTGTTCCTACCTTCCCGTAAATCTCATTGACGATTCTTCTGACAAGATGTTCGTCAAAGGAAATCGCATTGACCAAGATCCTGACAATATCATCTTTCGAATACGGAAGAAATCTGGTGAGATTCAGCAAAAAGATCATAATCGGGAATACGGAAAGGATGACAAAGAATGAACACATCGCTCCGAAAGCACCCACATGATCATCATTGCATTTTTTAATATAATCCGTAAAAAGCTGATATAGATTACGTACTCTTTTCATAGAAATCCTCTCTATTGCCAAAGGGTAGTAAAAAAGCCGTCTCAATATAGATGAGACGGCGTATACTCGTGCCCAAAATGCCGTATCCTGCTATTTTGATTCCTAGCCTCAGCCAGGTGGGTAGCCGCAGATGCATCTCTGACGTCCTTCCAAAAAGGCTTGCCATCCACACAACAATGTTGACTTCCCAAAATCAAAAATGTAGGTTCAAAAAAGCAGGGGCTCTCGAACATTCCAGGCTGTTTATATTAGTAATATATAATAATCATATCAAATTTGCAATAGGTTACGCCGCATATAGATATTTTTTGTGAAAAATGTCTTATCAATCAAGATAGAGTTTTCCGTCCCTCACATGGTAGTCCCTGTTCTTGTGTTTAAGAAGGCGGTTTTTCGTGTAATCAAGGAAGTAATCCTCCCCTTTTACAGCAAGCATCGTCAGCAGATACCTTGCCAGGAAATCCGTCTCCGGATCGACCAGCATCGCAGCTCTTCCTTTATTATAATAATCCAGGGCGCTCCGGTCCGTATAGTTTTCTTTCTGATAATTTTTGCTTGCACAGACACGGTCAATGATCATCTCAGCAACATATCGTTTTGACATTTTCATACCGACAAGAGCCGGCGCGCGATCACCGTTTTTTACCCCGTCTGCTGCCATGGCAGGCCCGAAACGATAGTCGATCCAGTATTCGAAATGATGAGGATTTCTCCCTTTATGATGAAGCCATCCTTCAGACATTCCATGGAGTTCTTTCTCTTTACTGATCGGGCTGCGGTTTCCCTGATAATATTTTACGCCGGGTAGAAATTCAATCGGATGGTATTTTGACAGATCATGAAAGAATCCCTGTTTATAGAGCCCCACCTGAAAACACATTCTGGTAACCAGAACCTTGTGATGTGTAATCGTACGAAAATGTCCCGCCAGATTCTTTATCTTTTTTAATATAAGCATTCCCATTCATATCCTTTTTGTTTTTATTATAACCCAGATAAACAAAAAAATAAACCTGACTTTCTTTACAACTGTGTTTCCATGTGATAAACTCCTAAAACAGATATTTTATATCCATATCAAAGAAGGAGTACTATGTATATTATAGAATCAGAGCATTTTTTTGATGCTGCACATTTTCTAAAAGGCTATAAAGGGAAATGCAGTAATATTCACGGGCATCGCTGGAGAGTTGTCGCGCGGATTGCTTCCGATCATCTCTCCGATGAGCCTCAGACCCGCGGCATGGTGATGGATTTTAAGGACATAAAAAAAGCATTGCGCATGCTCACAGAAGAATTTGATCATACTCTGATCATCGAAAAAAGCTCTTTAAATCCTCATACCCTGCAGGCTCTTCTGGGCGAAGGCTTTGCTGTAAAGGAGATGGACTTCCGCCCGACGGCAGAACATTTTGCCAGATATTTTTATACGCGTCTGCGCAAAACACAGGTCCCTGTCATAGAAGTTTCCGTCTATGAAACTCCCAAAAACTGCGCTTCCTATCGGGAGGATCTTTGATGTACCCTGTAGTAGAAAAATTCGTCAGTATAAACGGAGAAGGTCCTTTTGCCGGAACACTCTCTGCTTTCATCCGCATGCGTGGCTGCAATCTTTCCTGCAGTTACTGTGACACGGCCTGGGCGATGGAGCAGGATGCTCCCTGCGAGTTCCTCTCTGAACAGGATTTGCTTTCCTTCCTTGAGGAAGAAGGAATCAGGCGTGTGACCTTAACGGGTGGGGAGCCACTGTTAGTACCGGGAATCATGAAACTGATCCAGACCCTTGGCAGTGCAGGCTATCTTGTTGAAATCGAGACGAACGGCAGTGTAGATATCAGACCCTTTTCCTCAATCTGTCCGAGGCCGTTTTTTACCCTTGACTATAAATGTCCCGGCAGCAATATGACAGATGCCATGCGGACAGACCACTATGAAGTGCTTCATCTTTGTGACAGTGTCAAATTTGTTGTCTCTGATATCACTGATCTTGCATTTGCCTACACGGTCTGTCAAAAACACAACCTGGAAGAAAGGTGTCAAGTGTTTTTAAGTCCTGTCTTCGGTCGGATCAACCCAGTGGAGATCGTGGAATTCATGAAACAAAAAAAGTGGAACGGCGCACGTCTTGCCATGCAGCTGCACAAGATAATCTGGCCATCTGAAACTCGTGGTGTATAAAAGGAGGAGATGTATCATGTCTATTGATAAACAAGCAATCAAAATGCATATCCGCGGCATCTTAACTGCTTTGGGGGAAGACCCTGACAGGGAAGGACTTAAAGACACACCGGACAGAGTTGCCCGGATGTACGAAGAAGTCTTCGAGGGAATCGGCTATACCAACCATGAGATTGCAAAAATGTTTAACAAATCATTCCAGGATGATCTGGCCGTAGATCAGTCACATAACGACATAGTTCTGGTTAAAGACATTCCGGTATTCAGTTACTGTGAACATCACATGGCACTGATGTATGATATGTCTGTCTCTGTAGCCTACCTTCCGACAGACCGTGTTCTTGGATTATCCAAGATCTCAAGAATCTGCGACATGGCAGCCAAACGGCTTCAGTTGCAGGAACGTCTGGGAAGCGATATCGCTGAGATCATGATGGAAGCGGCCTGCACAAAAGATGTCGCCGTGATCATCCACGGAAAACACAGCTGTATGAGTGCACGCGGTATCAAAAAACCGGCTGTCACTGTCACGACCACTTTCCGTGGTCAGTTTGATACAAATACCGTACTCCAGAATCAGCTGTTTATGATGCTGAAGTAACTTACATACAATTATTCAAAAAAGAAGGCAAGATAAATGAAAGAACAAAAGAACTCTTCGTCTGCCATGGTTGTTTTTTCCGGCGGACAAGATTCGACCACCTGTCTTTTCTGGGCAATGAAAAGATATGATACCGTAATTGCACTTTCCTTTGATTACGGTCAGAGACATCATGAGGAACTCGTCTGTGCAAAAGAAATCTGCAGGCAATATCAGATTGAACACATCATCATGGATATGAGCCTGCTGAACCAATTAGTATCCAACTCCCTGACAAGGCCTGATATCGCTGTGGACGAAGATGCTCCCGAACAAGGTACCCCGAACTCCTTCGTGGACGGACGAAATCACCTGTTTTTATCCTATGCAGCTATCGCTGCAAAGCAAAGGGGCATCACCGACATTATCACCGGTGTTTCACAAAGTGACTTTTCCGGTTATCCCGATTGCAGAGACGTTTTTATCAAGTCCTTGAATGTCACTTTAAATCTGGCAATGGATTTTCCGTTTGATCTGATCACGCCACTGATGTGGAGAGACAAAAAAGAAACCTGGGCACTGGCAGATGAACTTGGCATCCTCGATCTGATCCGAGAAAAAACCCTGACCTGTTACAACGGCATCCGAGGTGAAGGCTGTGGTCATTGTCCTGCCTGCAAGCTTCGAAAAAAAGGTTTTATGGAATATATGGCATTAAAAAAGAACCTCAGCTAATGGAGGTTCTTTTTTTATCAAAGATCTTTGAATTAGCGATCTTCCAATTCACTTGACAGCAGTTTCTTTATCGCTTTAAGTGCTTTCTTCTCATCCGGTCCGTCACATACGACTGTCACAACATCTCCCTTTCGAAATGAAGCACTTACCAGATTGATGATACTCTTCGCATTCACATCCATATATTCTGTCTTCAAATGAACACTTGCTTTATATTTTTCTGCCTCCCTGGTAATCAGTTCGGCAGGTTCTATGTGAATGCCCTCCGAGTTCTCTATAGTCACTTCCGCGCTTATCATCAGGTAATCCCCTTTCTCCGGAATACTTTCGCTTCAGGTTCTCCTCACTTTTATAGCATAATTATATGGGTTATGCAAGATGGAATTCCTGACCCGGTTTTTCGATCTTCATGATCTGTCCCGTCACAATCTTATGATCGTTTTCTTTCTTAAAATCTTCGATAAGCTGATAATCTTCCCAGCAATGCATCGGGAAAATGTAATGGGCTCTTACATTTTTCAGGAAATGCTTCATGCCCCAGCCACCGGATCCTTCCTGTCTTGGATCCAGCACCACAAATGCCGCATCAATCTCGATATCAGAAAGACGGGCAATCTCTTCTTTGTAGGTCCTCTCCATGAAAAGATTATCTTCATCCGGTTCTCCGGGCCAGTCCCACCAGTGAAGGTCTCCGGCGTGATAAATCATCAGACCGTCTACCTTTACCAGAAAGGCGACTCCCTCATCATTAGATTTCAATGTGGTAATCTCGCAGCTTCCTATCGTTCTCGATTCATGAGCCCCCATGAATTCCACATACTCGGCCTTTCTCCATGCAGTGCTGTTGTCACGGATATCATCCGACATAATATAGCATACTTTTTTGCAGCTTTGCTCCAATTTGAAAATGTCATTACTGTAGTGGTCATGATGAGCATGGGATGAAAAGATATATAATGCCTTATCATATCGAAGAGACGGTATCGTCCCGTTCCAATAATCAAACAACAGATAGCTGTGGTCTGTCTCCACCAGGAAACCACTGTGCTTAATATAGGTAACACAAAACATCTTGTCAGCCCTCCAGGCTTCTTTATCTACAGAATCTCTTTGATCCATCCTTCCGGTGCCTCAATATGGCCCATCTGGATACCAGTCAGTGTCTCATACAGCTTTCTGGTCACCGGACCCATATCCTCCATTCCACTCGGGAAACAAATCTCTCTGCCGTGATCATTGATCTTTCCGACCGGAGAAATAACCGCTGCTGTACCGCACAATCCACACTCGGAGAAATTATCTAGTTCGCTGAAAAGTACCTCTCTGTGTTCTACTTTCATGCCAAGATAATGCTCTGCAACATACATCAGGGAACGACGTGTAATCGAAGGCAGGATGCTGCCTGACTTCGGTGTGATCAGCGTCTGTCCGTCTGCAGAGACAAAGATGAAGTTCGCACCACCTGTCTCCTCCACTTTGGTTCTTGTGGCAGGATCCAGATACATATTTTCGTCAAATCCCTTCGCATGGGCATCGACAATATTGTGAAGACTCATCGCATAATTCAGTCCTGCCTTGATATCTCCGGTTCCATGAGGCGCTGCACGATCTACATCTGATACACGGATCACGATAGGTTTCACCCCGCCTTTAAAATACGGTCCAACCGGTGTGACAAAAATACGGAACTGATACTCATCTGCCGGTTTTACACCGATAACAGGATTGGTGCCGAAAATGTAAGGTCTGATATAAAGAGTTGCACCGGAGCCGTAAGGAGGTACATAGGCAGCATTCGCTTTGACTGTCTCCACTACCGCTTCCACAAACCGGTCTTCCGGGAAAGGCGGAATCTCAAGACGTCGGCAGGAATCTACAAGTCTTGCGGCATTGAGATCCGGGCGGAAACATACAATTCTGCCGTCCTCGGTTGTGTAAGCCTTCAATCCTTCAAATACTGTCTGTGCATACTGAAGCACGCCGGCACACTCATTGAGCACGATGTTGGCATCCTCCGTAATGCGTCCTTCATCCCAGGACCCGTCTTTGTATTCAGACACATACCTTGCCTCTGTTACCTGATAGCCAAATCCCAGTTCACCCCAGTTGATATCTTTCTTTTGCATGATCTTACTTCCCTTCCATATTGCAGTTTTTAAACTCTAATCTTTCATATTATCCCTAGTATACCACACCAGGCTTCACAGTGCCACGTCAAATTATATTCCGGATTATGCCTTATCCGAGTGCTTTGATCCACGCATCTGCAAGCTGTTTCATTCCATTTTTATTCGGATGAACCCCATCGATGGTATCATAAGGAGGTTCTGCGGCCAGGTCTGCCAGACAAAGAGACTCTTCCCTGGCTATTTTTTTAATAATATCCGAATAGACTTTGCCTGATATTCTTCCATCTATATTGAGAAAGAACTGTTCTACCGGATCCACCTCCTGCCCTTCCGGCAGAGTGGAACACCAGATTTCAGCTTTCGGGTAAATCTCTTTGATTCTGCGGATCATCAGCCGATAGCTTTCCTCAAACTCCTGAGGATGCACCCCAAAAGCCCAGTCGTTGCATCCTATGGCAATGAGAATCACATCCGGAGACTTGTTCTGACCCAGAGAACTGATGCGGCCGAAATCTGTACCGGAAGAGGCCAGTGCGCCTGCCACCAGACTTCCTGCCATGGAATTATTATATCCAAGCTCTCCGTCCTGGCTGCGTATCACCTGCATCCACCAGGTGTCACCCACCTCTCTGATTCCGGTTTCCGCAGCCATGCTTCTGTCAAAGAACACCGCTCTGGCCGGAGTGTATCCTTCAAATGTACTGATGGAATCTCCCAGAATCGAAAACACTTTACATTTCATAATTATTTCTTCTTCCCTTCTTTCACATTAAAGGAAACACCGACAACTTTCGGGCCGGCATTGGCAGCAACTTCCGAACCGATCTGGTAGCTTTCCGTCGGTCCATAACCCAGTTTATCCGTCATATACCTGGTCATTTCTTCCCCAAGCGCATAATCGGATCCATAGACAATCTGATATTCCCCATCCGGCTCCATCTCTGAGAGAACCATTTTGGCAAGTTTGGAGACTACCTTTTTTTCACCACGGCACTTGGTTGCCGTGGAAATCTCATGATCCCATATCTTCATGATCGGCTTAATTCCGATCTTATCTCCAAGAAATGCCGCAGCACTGGGAATTCTTCCCGACCTTCCGGCATACTGAAGATTATAGATTGCAAAATATACTCTTCTTCTGTCTAATTCCTTCTCGATATAAGCCCGGATTTCCGATGCAGACAGGCCTTCCTGAAGCATCTTTCCTGCATTCAGCACCGTATGTCCGTATCCACAGCAGTAGCTTTTTCCGTCATAGGTGTAAATGTGGAT
This sequence comes from uncultured Lachnospiraceae bacterium, assembly GCA_902782625.1. GTDB lineage: Bacteria > Bacillota > Clostridia > Lachnospirales > Lachnospiraceae > Anaerobutyricum. Next base: position 7,332 of record CACZNZ010000449.1, read on the forward strand.
CTTCCCCTCACATTCCGGATGCTCCTCCAAAAGCATATCGATAGCCATCAGGGAATTTCCGTAGGTTGCAGACCCTTCCCCATTGATCAGAACAAGGATCAGATCCGTGTATCCCTGTTTATAATAATCATAATACATTTCCATAAATCGATAGGAAGTAATCTGTGAAGTCTTTGGAATCTCATTCGGATGATCTTCCATCATCTGATAAAATTCTTCCGCGTTGAAATCCTGTCTGCAGACATATTCCTTATCACCGAGTACTACTGTAAATGATATTACATCCACATCATACTTCTGCTGAAGATCCTGCGGGATGTCACTCGCCGAATCTGTAATTATTCTCACTTTACTCATAAATCTCAGTTCCCTTTCTCCCTGTTTACAAGAAACTTCTACCAAAGATTATAATAAAGCACCATACCAATGTCAATCTCTGTCGTGAAATATCATGATTGCTATCTTGCGTTAAAAATGTTATTCTAATAGCAGATATAGTCAGCATAAAGGAGTGATTCCATGATAGTCATAACAAAAGATAACATTATTTCTTATATGAAAGAACATTTGCCGGAATTTGACGACTCACAGCCTGTTACCGTTTCCGTGATGGGAGAAGATCCTGATGCGGATGAAGGCGAAGGCGACGGTCATGTGAACATTGTCTATAAAGTTATAAGCCCTGTAAAAAGCTATGTCCTAAAACAGGGACTCAGTGATAATGGCGCTAAGCACGGTAAAGTCTCCGTCGCTTCCTATCGTAACGAAACAGAATGCGATACCATGAAGATTCTCCATTCCATCGTTCCGGAATATGTTCCGGAGATCATCTTCCAGGATCGGGAAAACCATATCTTTATCATGGATTTTATCGAGAATCTCAAGGCGGTTCGTTTTCAACTGATCAAGGAAAACCAGAT
>CACZNZ010000450.1 GCA_902782625.1 uncultured Lachnospiraceae bacterium
CGGACGGTTCCTTAATAAATTCAACAAGATATGTCTCTTTACAAATATAATCTTATAGAAAAATCAGCAAGACACACGTTCAAAATTTTTTGTTGTAAAAGTAAATATGATGTAACTGCCTTCGATTTTTAATCGAAGGAGCCACGCGGCTTTGAGCGCTTCAAAGGAATCCGTGAGGATTCCTGCACATTGCACACGAATGTGTGCGGTGGCGCTATAAGTGAGTGGCAAATACTTTTGACACTCACATCTAAATATATTTCGTCAATTACTCTTAATTACTTCAATGCTTCTTTTATCTGCTCTGCGATACCTTCAGCATCAAGCTTATACTTATGAAGCAATTCTTTGGCTGGACCTGACTCTCCAAATACATCCTGCATACCTATCTTGGTTATCTTCACAGGATACTTTTCTGAAAGAAGCTCTGAAACCGCAGCTCCAAGACCTCCGATAACTGAATGTTCTTCTACTGTAAAAATCCTTCCGGTCTTTTTGGCAGCAGCGAGTACAAGCTCCTCATCCAGTGGCTTAATAGTATGTATATTGATGACCTGAGCACTGATGTTTTCTTTTGAAAGCATCTCAGCCGCCTCAAGAGATTCTGAAACCTCGAGTCCTGTGGCTATGATAGTGATATCACTTCCATCACGAAGTTCTACACCTTTTCCAAGTTCAAACTTATAATCAGGCTTATCGTTGATAACAGGTACAGCCAGACGGCCGAAACGAAGATATACAGGGCCTTCATGCTCATAGGCAGCAAGAACAGCGGCTCTGGCCTCTACATCATCTGACGGATTGATAATAGTCATTCCTGGAATTGTACGCATAAGAGCAATATCCTCATTGCACTGATGTGTAGCACCATCTTCACCAACGGAGATACCTGCATGAGTAGCACCGATCTTAACATTAAGCTTAGGATAACCGATTGAATTTCTAACCTGTTCAAAAGCTCTTCCTGCAGCAAACATGGCGAAGGAGCTAACGAATGGTACGAAGCCACAGGTTGAAAGACCTGCTGCCATTGAAGTCATATTGCACTCGGCGATACCGCAATCAATGTGTCTCTCAGGAAATTCCTTCTTGAAAATCCCGGTCTTTGTTGCAGCTGCAAGATCTGCATCAAATACAATCAGATTATCATGCTTTTTTCCAAGCTCCACCAAAGCATGACCGTAACTCTCTCTGGTTGCAATTCTCTTTACTTCTGACATAATGCTTCACCTGCTTTCTCCAGTTCTTCCATGGCAATCTTATATTCTTCATCATTAGGCGCTTTTCCATGCCAGCCAACCTGGTTCTCCATGTAGGATACGCCTTTACCCTTTAATGTCTTGGCAATGATGGCTGTCGGCATACCCTTGGTCTCTCTTGCTTCCTTGAAAGCTGCACGGAGTTCGTCAAAGTCATTACCGTTCTCAACATTGATAACATGGAAATTGAAAGCTCTGAACTTCTCGTCTATTGGATATGGTGAGCAAATATCACCTATAGCACCATCTATCTGAAGATTATTGTTATCCACAATCACCACAAGATTATCCAGTTTTCTGTGTCCTGCAAACATGGCAGCTTCCCAGATCTGACCTTCCTGAATCTCGCCGTCTCCTGTTAATGCATATACTCTGTAATCCTTGTTTGAAAGCTTACCTGCGAGAGCCATACCGACAGCAGCTGAAAATCCTTGTCCCAGAGAGCCTGATGACATATCAACTCCAGGGATATGCTTTATATCCGGATGCCCCTGAAGATAACTTCCGGTGTGACGAAGTGTCAGTAGATCTTCTACCGGAAAATATCCTCTGTTGGCAAGCACAGAGTACAGACCCGGTGCTGTATGCCCTTTGGAGAGTACAAAACGGTCACGATCCGGATCTTCCGGATTCTTTGGATCAATGTTCATCTCTTCAAAATAGAGATAAGTAAAGACTTCTGTCGCAGATAAGGATCCGCCCGGATGGCCGGACTTTGCTGCATGAGTAGCCTCAATGATCCCTTTTCTTACTTCATTCGCTTTTTTCTGAAGTTCTAACTTATTCATGATTCCTCCTGATATATATCTGTCAGTGATGCATTTATGGGTGGATATTACTCACCGAAAACTGCCTTATAGTCAGCCTGGAATTTTTCAATTCCTGCATCGGTCAGAGGGTGCTTGGTCATCTGCTCAATTACCTTGTAAGGAACGGTTGCAATATCAGCACCTGCCAGTGCACAATCGATTACATGGATCGGATTACGGACACTTGCAGAGATAATCTGTGTCTCAATTCCGGCAACATCGAAGATTTCAGCAATTTCACGGATGAGGTCTACACCACGTACATTGATATCATCGAGACGTCCGAGGAAAGGAGAAACGTAAGTTGCTCCTGCTCTTGCTGCAAGAAGTGCCTGGTTCGCATTAAAGATCAGTGTAACGTTCGTCTTGATTCCTTCCTGACTGAGCACTTTCGTTGCTTTCAGTCCCTCTACCGTCATCGGGATCTTAACGACCATGTTCGGATGAATCGCTGCAATCTCTCTTCCTTCTTTAATCATACCTTCTGCGTCCGTTGTGGTAGCTTTTACTTCCCCACTGATCGGACCATCCACGATAGAAGCGATCTCTGCGATTACTTCTTCGAAATTCCTGCCTTCTTTTGCAATCAGAGACGGATTGGTTGTCACGCCGCAGATCACGCCCATGTCATTGGCTTTCTTGATATCTTCTACATTTGCAGTATCAATAAAAAATCTCATAAAATACACTCCTTTTTTTTGATTGAATGCAATGTTTATTTGTTTTCGTAATCGTAGATTGCCTGTACTTTGTCTACGGAACGGCAATTCGGATCCCATTCCACACTTAAGTATTCTTTCAGGATACACTCCGCAAGTTTGATTCCAACAACCTGAGCGCCCATTGTAATGATATTGGCGTGGTTGGAAAGCTCTGCTCTCTGTGCCTGGTAAACGTCATGTACACATGCTGCATAAGCGCCTTTTACCTTATTTGCTGCGATGGAAACACCGATTCCGGTTCCACAGACAATGATACCACGGTCACAAACACCTGCTGCCACTTCTTCTGCCACTTTGATAGCGGTGTTCGGATAGATCGGATCATCACTGCCGTAGTCAACTACCTCATGTCCAAGTTCCTGTGCATACTTCATAAGATGCAGTTTCATCTCATCTGCGTTCGGATCACAGCCAAATGCTAATTTCATGTCCATTACCTCCTTAAAAAATGTTTTATCGTTAATGTATAATGTTTACAGATACTTTCTCATTTCATCAAGAGAATCATAGATACAGGTTGGTTCTACATCAGATTCTGCAACCGTCTGCATGTCTGCTTCTCCTGTCAGTACAAGGAAACCTTTTGCACCATTGTTGACGCCTGTCGCAACATCTGTATACAGACGGTCCCCTACAAATGCCATCTCTTCTGCTTTGTATCCGGTGATCTCTGTGATCATATCCACAGTCTCTTTCCATGGCTTTCCAAGGAATCTGGGAGCCACTCCCGTGGAATCTTCGATCAGGCTGCACATCGCGCCACAGTCCGGCATGAAGCCGTAATCTGTCGGACAGTTTGTATCCATATGCGTTGCGATAAACGGAGCACCATTGCGGATATAATGACAGATTCTGTCAAGTTTATGATACGTCAGTGTCGTGTCAAAACTCTGTACACAGACATCCGGATCCTCTGTAACAAGGTTCAGACCCTTCTCTTTCCAGTTCTCTTCGAGAACAGGTGTACCATTCAGAAAAATTTTTGCGCCAGGATAATTCACTTTGAGGAATTCAGCGCAGACATCTCCTGCTGTAACAACCTTGCTTTCATCAACATCCAGCCCCAGCTTATGAAGTTTTTCTACATATACTGACGGTACTCTGGAGGCATTATTGGTAAAAAAGATATAATCTCTCTCCGGATCCTCTTCTACTTCATGGATGAAATCAAGAGCTCCCTCGATTGGATCGTTGCTGATATATACTGTTCCGTCCATATCAAGTACGAAAAGTTTTACTCCATTTAATGCTTCTTCTTTTTTTAACATCTCTTATACCTCTTATCCGTAGATCTCTTTGGTGATCGTCTCAGCGATATCTTCCAGTCTTCCATTGTCTTTTGCAAACTGCATTACGGAATAGCGTGGACGCACTTCATATCCTTTGAGCAGGCTCTGGCGGAACAGTTCTCTGGAAATGCCGATATCCTTCGGTGTCGTCGGAGCACCACCACGTGCAAGCAGATCTCTGATCTCCTGTGGAGACGGGCAGAGTTCTTTGACACCTTCCGGAAGAATGTCTTCACAAAGTTCGAAGAAACGGGCGATAACCGGTGTTGCAACGCCAACCTGGATTCCGTGATGGTTCGGATTCAGGCCTCGTTCTACATAATCCATCTCCCAGAAATGGGAAAGCATATGTTCTGCGCCTGAAGCAGGACGGGAAATGTTAACGAGCGCCATGGCAACGCCTGTAAGAGTCAGTCCCTCAAGGAGATTGCCGAGTGCTTCCGGATCACGATCCGGCAACTTGTCACAGCTGTCAAATGTAATCTTCATCGCACGGTTTGTGAGTTCTACACAGGTATCACAGCGATAGTCATTATTCGCCTTTACAGACAGATCCCAGTCTGCGATTGCTGTGATCTTTCCTACCATATCACCGAATCCTGCCTGAATCAGGTCATCCGGTGCAGTAGCAAGGATATCTGTATCACCAACCAGACCGTAAGTAAGATGTGCTACCGGAGAATATTTATGTCCCTGTGAGAAGATCGGGGCACCGTCAGCCACATAACCATCCATGGAAGGAGCCGTTGCAACAATGATATAGGGAAGTCCTGAACGGGATGTCACAAACTTAACAGAATCATTCAGAACGCCGGAGCCAACTGCGATCATAAGAGAAGTGTCAAGATCCTGTTCCTGTACGATCCTTCCAAGTGTCTTCTCATCCGGAATAAGAATGTCATCGCCTGTGTCAAAAAGAAGTTCTTTATAATTGAATCCATTTTCCTTTAAAAGCTGAACCGCTTTCTTTCCGGCAACTTCATAGGTATGATTATCAAATACGACAAGAATCTTGCCATCTTTGAAAGGTTCTGCCATCTTTGGAAGGTCTTCAATCGCTCCTTTACGGATGGACATTTCATGTACGCTGAAGTTGTGGTGTCTTCCGCAGGAGCAGTCAAATTCGGTCTGCGGCATCTCATTGATTGTCAGGTTGAGAATCTCATTCATAGTCATTACCTCCTTGATTATAGAACTGGTGAATTAAGATGGATTAGCTGCCAATGCGCTTGCGCATCGGACATCAGTGATTAATATATTAATATAATGGCCGCTGATGGCTCCCCGAATGGCAGGCAATTTGGAAATGCCGCCTGCTATACCAATGGTATTCGGAATCTTGCAGAGTTTGTGAATATCAGCACCGATTACATTATTATCTTCATAGAACGGAGAGGTGTCCCCATGGACATCATAGAATTGCATACAGATATCTCCTGCAACATTTCTTTCAATGAGAGATTCCATCTCATTGTCTTTGAAATATCCTGTCGCAGCGATGGAAGAACTTTCGTTGGGATATCCAATCCCGACAATGGCAATATTCATACGGTCTGCCTGACGGATCGCATAGGCAAGTGTCTCTTCTCGACACAATTCGTCACGGATCTTAGCACTCGAAACCCGGGCAGGCGCATGCAGTGGGATGAACTTCCCGCCATAAATGCTGGCAAGTTCCTCTGCCAGACTGTTGGCATGCAGTTCCATACGGAGTTGCCCCATGCCACCAACCAAAGGAACAAAAGTTACATCCCTTGCAAATGGTGTTGTCACACTTTCCACGACCTGTCTCAGCGTCGAGCCCATGGATATGCCGACCACATTTCCATCTTTAATCATATTCTCCAGATATCTTCCTGCCGTCTTTCCGAGCAACACTTTGAGTTCTTCATCCGAACCGCAGGAATCCACAATGAGCACTTCCTTGAGGGAATACATCTTCTCAAGTTCTCTCTCCAGTTCCCAATATCTGATCTCATCCAGATTGGATATCGTAATCTTTACGATGCCCTGTTCTCTGGACGAAGAAAGCAGCCTTGAAACGGTAGGCCGGGAAAGGCCCAGCATCTTTGCAATCTGCTGCTGAGAAATATTCTGATTATAATACAGATCACATACCTTCACCATAAGGCGAACGTCATCTACTACCTTTTTCATGGTTGCTCCTCCTTTGATTATATTATATAGATTCTCAAGAATATTGTCAATACAATTTAGTAATTTATTTTTACATTTTTTCAATTATTATCGCAAATATCATAATATATTGAGTTAAAATGATATTAACTTTTACATATGTAAAAATAAACAGGAGTCATCTTTGCTTCAAGACAACTCCTGTAATGATCAGACACTGAATCGGGATACCTGAGGGTATTTTCTGATAAATTCAACAGTATCTTCATATTCCAATGGGACATTCATCCGGGCAGAAAGACGGATTTCAATATTTCCGTCTGCACGGTTTATCGTACTTTCTTCGATAATACAACCTCTTTCTTTCAGCATTTGATCGAGGGCATCTACTACTTCTCTGTCTTCTCTCATCTTGATCTTAATCTCCTGGTCAGCCATGGTGTTATCCCCAATACGATGTTTGTGGAGAAGAAACTGTAAAGACAACAGTATGA
>CACZNZ010000451.1 GCA_902782625.1 uncultured Lachnospiraceae bacterium
ATGCAGCCGCCCTTCTTCCGTTGCAAAAGTCAGGAGACACAGATAATAGGCTGCCATGATCCACAACGGAGGACTCGCCACCTGAAAGGATGTGATTCCGTCCACTTGCGTCACTTCGTTGAGCCGGACTAACACCGCACACAGCGGCTTGATCAGACTTGCTGCCGGATCAATCAATGGAGTTGGGCTCACCGCCATAGCAAGCAGCGCGGAAGGTACAATGAGACCTGCAAGGGCTACCACAGGCACATTGACGATGACGGCAAGCACAGAAAGGTAATTAAACTGGTAGATCAGGAATGGCCCAAGCCCTGCCTGCACCGCCAGACTGGCCAGAAAAATGCCGGAGTAAAGCCTGCTGAAATAAGGGAGAAACAGAGCGATGGTGAGCACTGCCAGAAGAGACATCTGAAATCCCGTATTGAAGAGCATAAACGGATTTCTCATTATCACAGCCAGAAAGACGAAAAAAGCAGCGTTGACCAAGTCATACCGCTTTCCTGTCATTCCTGCTATGATGTGCAGCAGTACCATCACAACGGCTCTTGTTACCGATGGTGAAAACCCGGATGCCATTGCATACAGCAGGAAGAAACTCATGTTGAAAGCGAAGAACACCCATCTTCTTCTCCATCGCCACAGTTTCAGTATGAATCCATATATGATGCCGATGTGAAGTCCGCTGACGGCCAGAATATGGGCCGTTCCGTTCTTCTGAAATGTTTCCAGCACATCTCCATCCAGATCACCTTTGTCACCGAATATCACGGCTCTGATGACGGATGCTGTTCGGGCATCGGCGACGCCGGCCAGTTTCTCCAGGAACTGTTCTTTGAAACAGTACACTCTGCCTGCCGCAAAAGCTGCAGGATTCTGTGTGTACTTCCTCTGTCCATGCACATCCACGTTGCTGCAGGTCACCGTCCTCGCAATGCCTAATGACCTCAAATACAGTGCGTAGTCAAAGCACCCCGGATTGCGTCTGCCCTCCGGCACCTGCATTTCCCCCGTAATGCTGACAAGACTTCCTGGGATCACATCTTCCGCATTCTGACAGGATTCATAGTATTTTGCCAGAACCTTTCCCTGATCTGATTGTATGACGAGTCGCAGATATGGCTCCCCTTGCTGATTCACTCTTTTTCCGCAGTCCTTGACTTCACCGTACAGTCTGTTTCCTTCCAACTGATGAGCCTGTTTCTGAAGTAACCGATCCTCATGCCAAAAGGATGCCGCACCCAGACAATATGCGGCAAGCACGACCGCGGAAATGCGCTTTAGTCTGGGATCGGATGCCTTTGCATGCAAGAGATAGCACAGGGAAAACACCCCTATCGCTGCTGCAGCGATGGCAATCCCCGCGTAGTACGAAATCATAATAGCAGCCGCACATCCCAATGCGGCAAAATACATTGGTCTTCTCATCATATCCCTATCATCCCTTTATCTGAATGTATCACAGAGATATGGTAATTACAAGAATCTATTCCTTTTATTTCCATTTATTTTTTTGATTCTTTATCACATAAAATACTCAGCCTATGATATAATTTTGATGTATGTAAATTCTAAGTTCGGAGGATAGTATTTTGTCTGACAAGTATAATGAAACAAACGACGATTTCTTCGCAAAGTTCGATGAAATAGCGGATAAGAAAAACAAGATTTCTAAAACCGATACATACAGTGCCGATGCTGCTGATGCAGAATATTCCTATGGGTCTGCTTCCAGCTATCGCTCTGATAAGAAATCATCCGGTTCTGAAAAAACTCCAGCCAGGAGTAAACGCAGAAGCGATAAGAATAAAGGCAATAAGACGAGAAGCGCCAAGGCGAAAAGCGATAAGCCAAAGAAAACTGCGGTTGCAAAAGCCAAGAAGAATCTTTCCAGCGCTAAGGCCAAAGGGATTGCAGCGTCGTCTAAATTCGGAGGCAGTGCATCCGGACAGACGAAGCGCAAACCACTGAAAAAAGATAGCACTGGCAAGGCTATACTCAAAACCGCAGTGGCAATTGCTCTCATGGCTGTTTTTGCAGTTGGCATCTACGTCGGCGTCATCTTTCTCAAGGCTCCTGCAATCAACACAGATGATATCTATTCACAGATCAGCCAGCGTTCCGTCATGTACGATACCGATGGCAATGAAATCGAGAGTCTCTACTTCTCGAACGGCAACAGAACTGTTATCAAGTATAAGGATATTCCTGAGAACATGGTCAATGCTGTCATCGCAATCGAGGACCATAAGTTCTGGACTCACAATGGATTCAACTTTATCCGTATGGTCGGCGCTGTGAAAGAAAGTCTCTTCGGCGGAGGTGAAGTCAGCGGTACTTCCACTGTAACACAGCAGCTGGCCAGAAACGTATATCTATCTGAAATCAAGAGCCAGCGTACCCTTTCGCGTAAAATCACGGAGATGTACTGCACCATTGTGCTTGAAAAAGATCTGTCCAAAGAACAGATTATGGAAGCCTACCTCAACACCATCTATCTGGGGTTCAACTCCTACGGTGTAGAGGCTGCTGCAGAGTCTTACTTCAACAAAAAGGCCAGCGAGCTGAATCTGGAGCAGTGCGCTGCTTTGGCTGCCCTGCCGCAGTCACCTGACGTCTACGCGCTGGTTTATTCAGATTACTATAATACACAGACTTCACTGCCTAAGATCAAAAAGACTTCGACAGTAACCTATCTCTACAACGGAGAGCTGACGAAGGACAGAAGAGAATACATCCTGAACAACATGTGCAGCAATGGAGCGATTACGGAACAGCAGCGTGATGAAGCTCTGGCCAATGATATCAAAGATGAAATCAAAATCGGTACTGCTGCAGACGCAAGCAAGACTTCATACTTCACGGACTATGCCCTTGAGCAGCTGATCGACGATATCATGGAAGAATACGGCGTATCTGAGAATGACGCCGAAAACATGGTATACACCAAGGGCCTCAAGATTTATACTTCCATGGACTCCAACATCCAGAAGATCATGGAAGAAGAGTTTGCGGATGATGATAACTTCACAAGTATTTCATATACAAGAACAAACGCTGACAACAATCTGGTAAGTGAAAACGGCGTTGTGCTTGCCTATGCTTATTCAAATTACATCGAAGATGGGAACTTCACCCTCGCTCCCGATGAGTTCGTCATGAATTCCGACGGAAGCATGACAATACGCAAAGACAAGCGGCTGAATTTTTATGAAACAACTTCTTCTACTGGTGATGATATCAGTGTTGAGTTTAAGAGTATGTACAAGAAGGAAGATGACGGAAAGTTCTATTTTATCGAAAGCGGTGCCCTTTCCATTCCTGCTGAATACAAAACGCTTGACAGCAACGGAAACTGCATTGTTTCAGCCCAGTTTTTTACGGATTATCCTGAATTCTTCAAGAAAACGGACGAAGGTCTGAGAGTATCGGATGATAACTTCACGCTCAAGCAGAAAATTCGTCAGCCTCAGGCTGCCGCTGTTATCATCGAGAACAAGACCGGTGAGGTCAAAGGTATGATGGGCGGCCGCGGAGCCACAGGCAAACAGCTCTACAACAGAGCCGTTAACCCACGTCAGCCTGGATCCTCCATCAAGCCAATCGCTGTATACGGTCCTGCTATTCAGATGAGCTATGAATATCAGAAAGCAAACAAACGGCTTAGTCTGGACACCAGCGAAGGTTCTGACTGGGGTAAATATGTAACCGCCGGAAGCGTCATCAATGATTCCCTGACTAAGGACGGAAACGGCAAAGTATGGCCAAAGAATGATGATGGCGGATACCATGGCCCTACCACGGTCAGAGAAGCGCTCCAGCAGTCCCTGAACGTATGCTCCTATAAGATATTCCAGCAGATCGACCGCAACGAAGGCGCAGA